>DAOVRJ010000036.1 GCA_030628225.1 Candidatus Zixiibacteriota bacterium
ATCCCGGGTCTTCAGAATGGTCAATTTCTCAAGGCCCACGGTCTGGAGGGGGTGGTAACCATTCTCGGACGGGTGCCACGCCAGAGGTGCTTGGAAATCCAGGAGGCCTCTCACGTACTGGTCTTAATCCAGTCCGGGACAAAATTGCAGGTGCCAGCCAAACTATACGAGTACATTATGATTGGCAAGCCGATTCTGGCCTTGACCTCTAATGGAGCCACGGCGGATCAGATGAGGTCCGAGGGCCTGGGTCTCGTGGCCGATATTGATAAGCCGGCTCAGATCGAGTCGACCGTCCTGGAGCTTTATCGAAGATTCAAACAGGGACGATTGACGGTCGGGTATAACCTCCAAGCCCGTTCCAAGTTTCGTTTTGATTACTTGACCCGAGAGCTGGCTCATGTTCTGGAAGAGGTAACCGTCCCTGAATAGAGTGGCGATCATGAGATACTCAGTAGATGGATTGAGGAGACGGATGTGAAACCCGGAGGAGAAACGCTCGAGGGAAAAGCAGCGGTGAGTTCTTCTCGGGAACGTTCCGGGATGCGTGAAGATTACCCCCAGGGCAGAGTCCCCGAGATCATCGGTAAGAAACATCTGCTGATGGTTTTCGTCCTGGGAATCTCGGCGCTGACCGGTTTCCTCTGTCTGATCTTTCCTGCTCGATATATCGTTATCCTGGCGGTTGGACTTCTGGGTTTTGGGGTTATCTGTATGCATCCCATTGTGGGACTGGTGACCTTTTATATTCTCACCTATATTCGACCCCAAGAGATTACCTATGGTTTCGAGCGATTTCGGCTCTCGCTGATAGTGGCCCTGGCCAGCTTCCTCGGGTGGATCCTGGGGGAGGTGAGGAGTTCCCGGCGTCAATTTCAGAGATCAAAGCAGAATTACATCGTTCTGGGACTCTGGCTGGCCTTGATCGGCTCCACCATCTTCAGCTTCGACGCCCGGACCAGCTTCGGGCATCTGGTTGAGTGGAGCAAGATCTTTCTCCTTTACTTGGTGACTGTGAACCTCGTGCGTCAAGAGAAACAGTTTCGCCTCCTGATCTGGGTACTCATGATCCTGACCGCTTTTCTGGCCTTGAGGGCCGATTACCGTTATTTTCACCTGGGTTACACAAAGGTGTCAGGATATGGGCTCTCCTGGGATAACAACGACTGGGGTCTGGCTCTGGTGATGGTGTGTCCCTTTTTCTACTTCCTGGTATTCGAACAGCCCACTGTTTTTCGCAAGATGTTTCTTGCCGGGCTGTTTCTAATATCCACGCTTGCTGTGGTGGCCACGGGCTCCCGGGGGGCCTTTCTTGGCCTGATAGCGACTGAGGTCTTCCTGCTGATCAAAGGGAAGAGCAAGTTGCTTGGGATCAGCATCGCCTGTCTTATCGTGATTTTTGTCTTTCTCTTCGCCTCTCCTAGCTATATTCAGGAGATCAGGAGCATTGGCCAGTATCAGGACGACGCCTCGGCCATGGGCCGGGTCGATGCCTGGAAGATCGGCTGGCAGATGATGAAAGACCGTCCGCTGGCAGGTGTGGGGTTGGGCCAATTCATCGTACAGCGTCGGAACTACGAGTCGACATATGATCGGCATGTGGCTCACAGCGCTTACTTTCAGTTGGGGGCGGAGAGTGGTGTGCTGGCCTTAATCCTGTTTCTTCTGTTGCTTTCGTCCATGATCTACGATCTTCATCGTCTGCGCTGGCAGGTGCGCCGGGGAAAGGCCTTTCCGTGGGTGGCGCATTATTCGTTGATGCTTGAGGCTGGCCTATGGGGCTACATCATCTGTTCCGCTTTTCTCAGCAGGGAGCGCTTCGACGTGCTCTATCTGTTCGTGGCCCTGGTGGTGGTTTTGTGCCACCGGGTAGGCTTGAAGCCGCAAGAAAGGCAGTCAGTTGGAGGAGCGACTCTTGTTGGGTGACAGAGTGAAGATCCTCCATCTCGTAGCCGGTTTAGGGATCGGTGGACTGGAGCGGGTTGTGGTTAACCTGCTTTCGGCTCTCGACCGGGACAAATACGATCTGGCCGTTTGCTGCTTGGACGACTATATGGCCCTGGCAAACGAAGTTTCCAGAATGGGAACTCAGATCCTGTGTCTCCATCGCAACGGGCCAGGCACAGACTACGGTCTTTTTCTACAATTGAGCCGACTATTGAGGCGGCATCGTGTGCAAATATTGCATACTCATAATTACTCCCCATACTTTTTTGGTGTACCGGCGGCGCTATTGGCCGGGACGCCACACGTGGTGCACACCGAGCACGGACGGGTTTTCCCCGATCGCCGGGCACTGATGGCTTTTAATCGTTTGTTCGCCTTCAAGGTGGACCGGGTAGTGGCTGTGTCACAAGCTCTTAAGCAAGATCTAGCTCGGTACGAAAAAGTCCCGGAGCGAAAACTAAAGGTAATTTCCAATGGTGTGCCATTGCGGTCTGTAACCAGTAAGGAAGAGATGGCAGCCAAACGGCAGGAACTGGGATACGGACCGAACGAGATTTTAGTGGGCAACGTGGCTCGGCTAGTTCCGGTCAAGGATCATCAGTGTCTGCTGAGGGCTATGAATTTGGTAACTTCCGTTTTACCCCATGCCAGGCTGATCATTGTTGGCGATGGCCCCGAGAGATCCAGGTTAAAACGGCTGGCCGTCGACTTGAGTCTGGGTGAACGAGTGCAGTTTCTAGGGGAGCGGAGAGATGTCTGGGACCTCATGGGGATCTTCGACCTCTTCGTGCTGTCCTCTCTGAGCGAGGGGGTGTCCATGACTCTTTTGGAGGCCATGGTCGCTGCTAAACCCGTTGTAGCCACCCATGTAGGTGGTAACATCGAACTGATTAATAACGGCTGCAATGGCCTGCTGGTCCCAACGGATGACCCAGAGGCTCTGACCGCCGCCATTTTGAGGCTTTTGCAGGACCGGAGGCTGGCCCAGAGGATGGGTCAGGTAGCCCGACAGGAAGTGGAGAGAAAATACACCCTCAGCCGAATGGCTCGATCTTACGAACGGGTTTACGATGACTGTTTTGCCGAGGGAGTTGCTCGAAGAGAGGTAGTTTGCCAATAGTCGATGAGCATCGTGGAGAACTGTGATGAAAGTATTAATCTTCACTACTCTTTTTCCCAATAAAGTCCAGAGATGTTTGGGGACATTCAGCCTGGAACGGGCCAAAGAGCTGGCCAGGTTGGCCGAGATACAGGTGATAGCTCCGGTGCCCTATTTCCCGCCGTTGCGAGTCTTTCGCAGGTGGTATCCCTTTTCACAGGTCCCCTGTTGCGAGGTCTGGTCCGGGATCGTCGTCCATCATCCGCGCTACGTCGTCTTTCCCAAAGTGGGCATGGCTCTGTATGGTTTGTCTATGTTTTTCAGCGTTTTGTGCCGGGTCAGGGCCCTGCGGAGAAGGTTCGATTTCGACCTCATCGATGCCCATTTCGTTTACCCGGATGGCTTCGCCGCCGTCCTGCTGGGCAAGATGCTCCATCGTCCGGTGGTGGTCACCTCCCACGGCACTGATCTGAATCTGTATCCCCGATTCTCGTTGGTACGGAAATTGCTAATTTACACTTTGTCTAGAGCAGATGCGGTCATCGCCGTTTGTAAAGCCCTGAAGGATCAAGCCCTCAGTTTGGGCGCTAGCGAGGATAAGTCCTCAGTGATACCTAATGGAGTTCAGCTGAGCAAGTTTCAGCCCATTCCTCGGTTCGAGGCCCGCCAAAAGCTGAGTCTACCCCAGGATCGGCGCGTCGTCCTGTCCGTGGGGTTACTCATTCCGCGCAAAGGATTTCATTACTTGATCGAGGCAATAGGCCAGCTGGTTCAGGATCAGGCCTGGTCCGACCTGTTGCTGGTCATCGTTGGCGAGGGAAAGTCGCGGCCCGCCCTGGAACGGCTGATCCGAGAACGGAATCTGGGGTCTCATGTCATGCTGGTCGGGGCCAAGCCTCACGAGGAGATATACCTATGGCAGGGTGCCTCGGACATCTTCTGTCTGGCCAGTTCCCGGGAGGGTTGGCCCACCGTTTTTTTCGAGACCTTCGCCTGTGGCAAGCCGGTGGTGGCCACTAAAATCTGGGGCGCTCCGGAGGCGATTCCCTCCGAGGATTACGGAATCCTGGTAGATGGCCAAGAACCGGAACTTCTGGCTGAGGGTATCCGCAAAGCTCTGCAGCGACGTTGGGATGCCCAAAAGCTGACTTGTTACGCCGGGGAGAATACCTGGAAGCGCGTAGCTGAGAGGGTCTTCATTCGATTTCAAGAGGTCTTGGGACGGGGAACCGGGAAAGAAGCTGTATGAGCTCGCACACTGCGATGAGGATTGCTCTGTTATGAGATGTCGGCTCTCCTATGTCTCACAGCCCATGGGCAAAAACTTTCATCCCCAGAAATTAGGGGGGTATTACAACGACTTCAGCGAGAAGGCGCTTCAATACCGGACGAATTCACAGGATGTTCTTTTCACAACCAACCCCGTGAATATTGCTCAAGCCTGCCTGGGTTTTCACGAGCTCTGGCTAACCACCGCTCGGAGAGAGGATCTGGAGCGGAGCATCCAACTGGCCGACTGGTTGGTGGCCAATCAGAAGGATGGTCGCTGGGAGTTCCGATTTGGCTGGTACTACGGGCTTCGCCCCCCGTGGATATCGGCCATGGCTCAGGGAGAGGGGATTTCTGCTCTGCTGAGACTCCATCTGGCCACGGGAGATGACCGCTATCTGTCGGCGGCTCGTGCGGCCCTGGATCCTTTTCAGAAGGAAATAGGGCGGGGAGGAGTTGCCATCTCGGTGGGGGAGGAGCAGGTTTTCTTCGAGGAATACCCTTCCGACCCACCCAGCCATGTGTTGAACGGTTTCGTATTTGCCCTGTGGGGACTCTATGACTATGCTCTTTACCTGAAAGATCCTGAGGCTGACCGGCTATTTCAGGCCGGTGTCCATACCTTAGCAACCTGGCTGCCCGGGTACGATCTGGGATACTGGTCATCCTACGATCTGTTCCCCTTTCAGGTGCGGTTTGTGGCTCATCCTTTCTATCATCAGTTGCATATTGCTCAACTGGAAGTTATGTTTCAGTTGACCGGACGGCTTCCCTTTCGGGAAACGGCCGAGCGCTGGGAAGGCTATCGGAAGAGATGGAGCTGTCGATGGAGGCGTGCGGCGCATGCTGCCCTTTTTAAAGCGTACTCCCGTTGTTCAAAAATGGGCCGTATCACACAGGTTAATTGAAAGCGGGAGATTTCCCCTGAGAACCTGAGATGAAAGTATTGAGGTTAAACGAGGAACAGGAAAACCGTTGGGACGATTACGTCAAGAATACGCCCCAGGCCACTTTTTTCCATCTGGTGGGCTGGAAACATACTGTTGAGCGGACCTTTGGCCACCGAGCGTACTATCTGTATATCATGGATGGTGGATCCATTCGTGGTATTCTCCCACTCTTCTTGGTCCGCACACCATTGATAGGGCGTGCCCTGATCTCCATCCCCTACGCTGTTTACGGGGGGGCTTGCGCTGATGACGAAAAGACAACGCACATCCTGCTGAAGGAGGCCAAAGATCTCGCCGAAGATCTGGGGGTCAGTCACCTCGAGTTACGGCATCTGTACGCCAACGATTTTTCTCTGCCCACCAAAGACCTTTATACAACTTTTATCAAGGAGTTGCCGCGAGACCCACAGGATTGTCTCAAGAGCTTGCCCCGTAAGGCCCGGGCTGCCGCCCGGAGCGGTTTGGCCCACGGGTTGGTAGCGGAGATGGGCTTGAGCCAGATGAGCACCTTTTATAAATTACATGCCATCAATGTTAGGAGGCTGGGTTCCCCCGTTATGCCCTTTAAATGGTTTGAGAATTTGTTGGCCGAATTTGCCCCTCACGTGAACGTTTTGTCGGTGAGGTATAAAAAAAAGATCGTTGCTGCCGTGTTGACCTTTTTCTTCCGAGATACAGTGATGCCCTATCATTCCGGGTCACTTAAAGAATATGCGCAGTATCAGATCAACAATGTGATGTACCTTCGATTGATGGAATACGGGAGCGAGAGGGGATATCGGTATTTCGATTTCGGGCGCAGCCGCCACAATACCGGCTCTTATCACTTTAAAAAACATCAGGGGTTTAAGCCTCGACCACTTCACTATCAGTACTACTTGCGCCATGGGAAGGAGCTTCCAGATCTGAACCCGTCAAACCCGACCTTCAGCATTCCTCAACGAATCTGGCCACGCCTGCCCTTGTGGGCCACTCAGTTGTTGGGCCCTAGGGTGATCAAATACATTCCCTGAAGGTTAGACTCGGATGTTAATCATAACACGCTCACAGAAAATATTTATGTTGACCATCGGTCTACTGCTGGGAGTCCTTTACTTTCCGGTATTTGTCGAGCTGGTGGGAGATTGGGTGCGTGATGAAAATTACTCCCACGGCTTTTTGGTGCCCCTGGTTACGGCCTTTCTGGTTTGGCGCAAGCGGAATCGTTTACAGGCAATGGCCTGTGACCCCAACAACTGGGGTTTGGTGACGCTCATCGGCGGGCTAGGTCTGCTTATGGTGGCCACGATAGGAGCTGAGTATTTTACCACTCGTTTCTCTCTGTTGGTGGTCATAGCAGGTCTGCTGCTCTATCTTTGGGGAATAGAAGCCTTTCGAGAGCTGACCTTTCCTCTGGTCTATTTAGTTTTTATGATTCCACTGCCGTATGTTGTGTTCTACAGCATTTCCTTTCCACTGAAGCTCTTTGCCAGTCAATGCACAGAACCAGTGATAAGGTTTCTGGGAATTCCGGTCATCAGGGAGGGGAATATTCTCCACCTGTCCAACCTCAGCCTTGAGGTCGTCGACGCCTGCAGTGGGTTGCGTTCCTTGATATCTCTGCTGGCCCTGGGAGCCTTGTTCGCCTATCTGACCCAAAAAGCCGCCTGGAAGAGGTGGGTTCTCTTTCTGTATACCGTGCCAGTCGCCATCGGAGCTAATATCTTCCGCTTGACGGCAACTGCGGTTATGGCCCAGGTATACGGTGAAAAGGTGGCCAGAGGGTTTCTTCATCAGTTCTCAGGGATGTTGGTCTTCATCTTCGCCGTTGTGGTCTTGGTCATAACTGGATGGGTATTGCGTTGGAAAAGCACAAGTCCAGATATTGGATCGCTATAGCTCTGCTGTTGGTGGCGACCATATATATACATTTTCTACCCCACGGAGAGGGTTCTTTACGAGGGGAGGTGAATTTGACTTCCTTCCCCAGTCAAATTGCCGACTGGACCGGGGACAACCTTCCTTTCAGTCAGGAGGTTCGTGACGAACTTGGGGTAGATGACTATCTTCTCAGATCCTATGCGGATCACAGGGGTCGATCTGTTGTTCTGTATGTGGGCTACTATCGTAGCCAAAGGAAAGGCAAGGGGATCCACTCGCCAAAGCACTGCTATCCCGGGGGTGGATGGTCTCTAGTAGAGAAGGGTCTGGAGCGAATCGATGTCGGTGGGGAGCGGGAACTGGTGGTCACAAGACTGGTATTTCGGAAAAACCAGGTTATCAACATCGTTCTATACTGGTTTCAATCCCGGGGAAGGATCATCAACAACGAGTACTTGCAGAGGATCTACATGGTCTTGGATGCCATTTTGCACAATCGAACCGACGGGGCTCTTGTACGAGTGTCTGCCATAGCATATAACAACGATGTGATTCAGACTCTGGAGATAGAACGGCAGTTCGTGAATGAGGCCTATTCGCACTTGGTCAAGCATTTGTCGCAGTAACGGGGGTGACCTTGAATATCCTGCTTCTGGCCCATCGATTACCGTATCCTCCAGACAAGGGGGATAAAATACGTTCTTTTAACTTGATTAAGCATCTTGCTCAACGCCATTCTGTTCGGCTGGCCTGCCTGGCGTGGTCATCACAGGAGATGGAGATGATCGCTCATTTGAGGGATTATTGCCACTCCATCGATGTCATCCGGCTTCGCCCTCAATGGTCAAAGGTCAAAAGTCTCCTACACCTGTTTTCATCTAAACCGATGACATTGCCCTACTTTTACTCGAGGCGATTGCAAGACCTCGTCCGGCGTCGACTCCAGGAGGAGAAAATTAACGTGATCGTCGTCTTCTCCTCATGCATGGCCCAGTTTGTTCCTCACGATGTTGCCGTTTACAAGATCATAGATTTTGCCGATGTGGATTCTGACAAGTGGTTTCAATATGCGAAGCACGTGAAATTCCCCTTCTCGATGATTTATCAGTTAGAGGGCCAGAGGCTAAGGAAGTATGAGATTTCTCTGGCCTCCCGATATGATTGCTGTACGGTGGTATCTCAGGTGGAGGAGCATCTCTTTCGCTCTTACTCGGATCGATTCATTCTCTCTACGGTTCCCAACGGGGTTGACTTAGAGTATTTCCAACCCAGAGAAAGAGAACCCGATCAGCCGCTGATGATCTGTATGGGGGTCAGGGACTATTATGCTAATGTAGATGGCGTTCTTTATTTCCATCGTCGGATCCTACCTCACATCCGCAGCAGATTTCCTCAGGTGAAGTTCACAGTTTTGGGTGGCAACCCGACGCGGGCGATTCGCAGGCTTGGTCGGAGCGAGAATGTGACCATCACTGGATATGTGAAGGATGTTCGGCCATTCCTAAACCGGGCCACCGTTTGTGTGGTCCCCCTGCGAATTGCCCGAGGAGTGCAGAACAAGATCTTGGAGGCCATGGCCTCGGGTCTGCCCGTGGTGGCCACCAGTCGTGCCGCCGAGGGCATTGATGCCCGACCGGGGAGAGATCTCGTGGTGGCCGATGATCCCGTGGAGTTTGCAGCTAGAACGGTAAAGCTGCTATTTGATCGCCAACTCCAGCAGAAGCTGTCTCGAAATGCGCGCAAATTAGTGGAAAGCAAGTATCACTGGAACAATTGCTTGCAAAAACTAGATCTGATTCTAGAGGCCATACCTGAAAGATCACCTGAAACTACAGCAAACTTATCTCTAGCCTCTTCCTCAAGCTCGGGGAACGGGTCAGTTTTAGAGCGATGATAAAGTCGCTGAGGCAGAGGCTGATCTGTGGCTGAAGCCGCACATTTATGGGAAAGGCTACCTTAATTGAGTTTTCGTCAAGATGTTCGCCCGCGGAACGCAGGAGAGAAATGCAGAGCTGCTTTTCGGAAAGCCCATGAACGATCTGTTCACATATAGCGGGGCGATCCGCATCTGTACAGAGACTATCTCCTGCACCTGGGAAAGAACTTAAAGATACCGGAGGGAAACTTTCCTGATCCCGGAGATCTTTCAGCATAAAAAAGAACAGAATAGGTGGGGAAGATGACAAAAATTTTATTGGTGGGTGTCGATGACAAAACAGCCCTTTCGCTGAGGGAGGCTGTGGCTCAACGAAAGGAGTATGTCATCGACCGGTGTAAGGCTGAAGAAGCACAAATACTGATAGAGCGGAGCAAACCGGGGATTATTTTTCTAAATATCGCCCGTCCTGAAGTTTCGCGACTGCATCTGCTCCAGACATTCAAAAGAGATGCCCGGGATGTTCCGGTCATCGTCATCGCCGAGAGAGTTTCCACTTCATTGGCCATCAAGGCGATGAAAGAAGGGGCCTTTGACTACGTCATAAAGCCCTTAGACAAGACTCAGCTTCGGGCATTATTGGAGAAATTGGCCAGGACTCGCCAGAAGGCTCCCAGTAAACCCGCTCTGGAGCTGGAAGAGGACATGGAAGGAGAGACGGTTTTCATCGGTGAGCATCCCGAGATGCTGGAGATCTACAAGCTTATTGGCCGTGTAGCTCCCACGGACGTGCCGGTTTTGATCCAGGGAGAAACCGGAACGGGCAAAGAGCTTGTGGCTCAGGAAATACATCGTCACAGTCTTCGTGGCCACAAGAGGTTGCTGGCCGTGAACTGCGCCGCTATTCCGGAAACGCTGCTGGAGAGTGAGCTGTTTGGTCACGAGGCAGGGGCTTTTACAGGAGCTATGGGCAGGCGGAAGGGGAAGTTCGAGCAGGCTGATGGCGGCACAATATTTTTGGACGAGGTGACCGATATGAGCCCGGCCACCCAGAGCAAAGTTTTGCGAGTCCTGGAGCAGCAAGAGTTCGAGAGGCTCGGCGGAGCAGAGACCATTAAGGTGGACATCAGAATCATCACGGCCACCAATCGCAGTTTGGTTAAGTGTATGCAAGAAGGTGGATTTCGGGTCGATCTGTTTTATCGACTTCGCGGTGCTTTTATTTGCCTGCCTCCCTTGCGAAGCAGGGGGGAAGATGTTTGCCTCATCGCCGAATACTTCCTGCGGCAGTTTTCCGAAAAGACCAAGAAGAATATCAAGAGCCTCCATCCCAGAACAGTTAAGAAACTAAAAGAATATTCCTGGAAGGGCAATATCAGGGAGCTGAGAAACGTCATTCAGACTGCTGTCATCTTCTGCCACGGAGAGGTTCTGCTCCCGGAGCACATTTTTCTGGAGGAGGAAATAGTCGATTCCGGTGAAATCCAGGATGATTGTCAGCAGATGTTTACTAGGATGATCGAGCCATTATTTGATAAATTGAGGGTCTCTGAGGAGGGCCATCTGTATCAGCAATTGACCTCAGCTTTGGAAAGGGCGTTGATTCAGATCACCATGGAGAAAGTGGGAAAAAATCAAGTCAAGGCGGCACAGCTTTTGGGAGTTAGTCGTAACACCTTGCGAGATCGATTGAAAAAGTTCGGGCTGAGCTAGACCAAGATCTTTTGGCTGGAGAATGGCGGTGTCCGATGCCGTCTTCGGCCTTACCGTCGATACCATGTATGTGAATTCCCCAAGTCATATCGGTGATCCAGATGGCAATCACCTATTGTGTAATCCGGGGTTAGAGAGGAAGAGTGGTTTCGGGGAACTCCTGTTCGGTTGACGAATTCATTAAACCCCTCATCAACATGGAGGGAAGTGCTCTTGGAGGTCCACGACATCTCCTGCGGATGTGGACCGAGTAGAGCTGCTGATTGTTCAAAGCTTTTAGATCTATAGAATAATTTTCTGGGAATGTGTGGGGGAGACACTGTTCAAATCCTATACAGTGCTCTGGGCAGGATCTGTGAGAGCCCCTTGCCCCGGGAGCACGATCCCCATTTGTTACTTGAACATAGCTCATTCTACCCATTTGGCATAGAAGTTGCGGGTTCTACCGGTGATGGGTTATCATTACTTGCTTGGGATCAAGAACAGATTTGGAAATACGAAGGTCCTGAAATTTATTATTACTGCCACCGAGGACGGGACTCCTTCATCCGAGAAAAGCATGAGCTGATTCTTTAAGGGATTTCGGAGTTGGCCCTGAGGTACGATCTCGCCAGCGGAGCTTATGAGAAGGAAGTACAACCTTGGAGGTTCGCGTTTCATCTTATTACGTGGGAATTTACAGTTATTTCATCGGCTCTGCGGATGCTGTGCTGGAAAAGCGGGGAGATCGTAATCGCAACCGACGGCAAAGAGAGGTGACCTAACTATGGAAGTCAAGGATACTGCTCGAAGCAACTTAAGAATCCCTCTTGTTCTCAGAATAACTCTATTACTCAGTTTAGCCTTTCTCATGGTGGTTGGATCATTGCTGAGGCCTGCAGAGGCCAACCAGCCCCCCATTTTGCGGACGAGCAAGGTATTTCAGCAGCAGGATTCGGTCGAGGAGGGCCAGCCATATCAAGGGTGCCAGGACGCCTGGTATTGGGACGAAAACAACAGGGACTGGAGCTCCAACGAGCTAGGCCAATCTGTCAGGATCGTCATCCGGTTCTCAGATTTGCCCATCCCCTCCGGGGCAGAGGTGGAAGAAGCCATCTTGCAGATGTACATGTACGAACTGGGTGCGGGCAGTGGCAGTAACATCTATGTCTATGGGGTTAAGAGAGATTGGGTCGTGAATGAGGTCACCGCCGTGGAGTACCGTTCCGGAAATAACTGGGAGATGGCGGGAGGAGACGGGCCATCTGATCGAACCCAGGTTGCTGCCGACACGGTTCAGCTTAGCTCCGGGGCAGGCTGGAGATCCTGGGATGCGAAATCCATTGCCCAGAGTTGGATTTCAGGGGAGTTCGACAACAACGGCTTCATGCTTGTCGGCCAGGGAGGAGATTCCGGCTGGAACAGCGATAGGACCAAGTTTCACGCCGAATCATTCGGCATCAACGAGGAGCAGAAATTGTTTCGCCCCAAGCTCCTTCTCAGTTGGTCCCCCGCGGAAATACCTGATCAGGCTCTGATCCAGAACCAGAACTACCAAAATCTGTTCGACCTGGACGACTACTTCTATGACCCCGACGGCGATTCATTGTCCTATAGCTGCATTGGGAACACTCATGTTACGGTGATCATCGACGAGGAGAACCGCGTGGACATGGTCCCAGAACAGGATTGGATCGGCGCGGAGCAGGTTCAGTTTATCGCCGACGACGGGCATGGCGGAACGCTTTCAAGCAATTTCGTACAGATCAAGGTTCAAGGTGCCTCCGTCTCCATCCCCAATCAGCGGTGGAGCCAGGGATATTCTTACATCAATGCCCTCGACCTGGATGACTATTTTTTGGAGGAGGGATTGACCTTCACCGCTTCCACGGAGGACAACCCCAACATCGATGTCGTTATTAATCCTGATCATACCATCGATTTCAACCAGCTGTCTTCCTTTTATGGTACCGAATCGGTGGTCTTTACGGGCACAGGAAGCCAGGGGGATTACCTGAGTAATTCGGTGCTATTGACGGTTGATAAACCCGAGTATGAGACGGTTCTCACCGATCATCCCAAGATATATATCTGTCCGGAAAACTTCAACACTCTCAAGGACAGGATAGAAGAGCCAGATGGTCCTCTGGCTTCTCTGTTCAACAGCTTCAAGTCCGAGGCTGACGCCAACGAGTTTCGCGACAAGACATACGGTTGGTATGGGTTTGTGAGCGACGGGGCACTGGAGGAGATCGTCATGCTGGGTTATCTGTACCAGATGACCGGGGACGTGGCCTATGCCAATTCCATAGTCAGTGCCATGGAGTGGCTGCCCAACTACGATGGCGCCGCCAGCAGTCCCACCAATAAAGCCTCCACTCTCGAAGGGCTTGCTTTGGGATTTGACATGGCTTATGACCGGATCGTGGAGCTGGGTCGTCGGGATGAGTTCATCGAGGATATCGTCACCTATGCCGATCGGGAGAAACAATCACTCATCGACGACCTGTATACCGATTTCCACAATTACTTCACCCACAAATCCACCGCCGTTTTGTTCGCCGGCTTGGCCCTCTATGGAGAACACACCAAAGCCTCAGAATATCTTGATTTTGCCCTGGAATGCTTTCGCGGAGATCTTACAAACACGGGAACAACAGCCTCCCTGAAATTTCTCGATGGCGATGGGAACTGGGAAGGCAGCACCTATGCAAGGCAGTCTTTGTGGCATATGAACCGCTTTGTCAAAGGCTGGCAGACGGGCAACGACAACGCGGTTAATTGGTACAATGACATGATTCCCGAATTTGAGAACTCTGGATACGCTCAGATCTATTATATGCGCCCGGACAAAATTATGGTCAAGGCAGGAGATTGTACCTACCCCTGGGCACAGGATAAAGACGCCTTCTCTCTCTGGGCTTTTCAGGGAGAGTATCAGAATCAGCACTTCACCTGGATTTGCGAGAACACCTGGACCGACTACCTTCACGGTATTTTGTTAAACAGTGGTCTGGACAAGGATAACACATGGTACAAACGAAAAGTCTGGGCATTTCTGTGGTGGGACCCCTCGGTGCCTGCTGAAAACATCAACAATCTTCCACTGAGCCGGGAGTACAAAACCGGCGAGGTGATCATGCGCAGCGATTGGGCCGATGACGCCACGTATATCATGTTCAAGAGACCTACTTATCACTTTGGCGGCCATCTCCACTTGGACCAGAACTCCTTTACGATATACAAAAACGGTCCTTTGGCCACTCACTCCGGATATTTTAGCAGTGGCGGCGATCACAGGTGGAATTACTATAGAAGATCCATCGCTCATAATTCCGTTTTGGTGAAGGACCCCAGCTACTCGATTGTCCATGGCAATTCCAACAATCAGTATATGGATTTTTACAACGATGGAGGCTACCGCTTTGTATGGGCCAGACATGATCCTCCGCACGCTGCGGAGCGAGGCTGGTCCAACGAGCCACGCTGGTTGCCAGACGGAAGCGTGGTTGC
>DAOVRJ010000044.1 GCA_030628225.1 Candidatus Zixiibacteriota bacterium
CAGGCTGCAGAGTTGGCTGAAGAAATAGCTCAGAAGATTCAGGCCGAGATGGAATATCCCGGGCAGATAAAGGTGACGGTAATTCGCGAGATCCGA
This sequence comes from Candidatus Zixiibacteriota bacterium, assembly GCA_030628225.1. Taxonomy (GTDB): domain Bacteria; phylum SM23-81; class SM23-81; order SM23-81; family SM23-81; genus DAOVRJ01. Next base: position 97 of record DAOVRJ010000044.1, read on the forward strand.
GCCGTCGGGTATGCTAAATAGATCTCACCAGGCATATTAAAGTCGGACCAGTGGTAGAGAAGATAAATTACCCCGGCAGGAAAGGTTCTCTTTATGAACATATTGTTTATCGCCGATATTGTTGGCAAGCCCGGCCGTCGGGCCGTGGCCGACTTAATTCCCGATTTAGTAGCCCGGCATCAGCTGCAGTTGTGCATTGCAAATGGGGAAAATGCAGCTGGCGGTTTTGGGCTGACGGAAGGGGTTGTGGCAGAGCTCTGCAAAAGCGGTATCGATGTGATTACCTCGGGTAATCATCTCTGGGATAAAAAGGAGATCATTCCCCTTCTAAATGAAGCTTCCTGCCTGTTGCGTCCGGCCAATTATCCGCCGCAGGTCCCTGGCTGCGGGTCCGCCGTTTTTCGGACTTCCAGTGACGTGCCCGTGGGGGTGCTAAATTTACAGGGACGGGTGTTCATGCGTGAAATTGACTGTCCCTTTAGAGTTGCGGATCGCGAGCTGGAGACCTTACGGAAGATGGCCAAGATCATCATCGTAGATTTGCACGCTGAGGCAACTTCCGAGAAGGTGGCCATGGGATGGTATCTGGATGGCCGGGTTAGCGCCGTCATCGGGACGCATACTCATGTGCAAACGGCGGACGAATGCATACTGCCCGGGGGTACCGCCTACATCACCGATGCTGGCATGACCGGTCCGCATGACTCTGTGATTGGTGTGAAAAAGGAGGCTGTCCTGGAGCGGTTTTTGACTCAGCTACCGACCAGATTTGAGACGGCAACGAGCAACGTAAAGCTCTGCGGCGTTGTCATTGAAGTGGACGAAGACAGCGGGAAAGCTCAGGCGATTCAGCGGGTGAGAGTCAATTATCGGGACTGATGGTAAGAGATATTGGTGGGGAGGATTATGCCAGCTAAGATCATCGATGGTCGTAAGATCTCCGCGGAAATCGGGGAAGAGCTCCGCCATATGGTGGATGCCATGGCAAAAAAGGATATAGTCCCCGGACTGGCTATGATTTTGGTGGGCGAAGACCCAGCTTCCCTCACTTATATTGGAAATAAAACCAGGTTATGTGCCAAACTGGGCATCTACTCCGAGACTATTCGATTGTCAACAGGGGTTTCCTTATCCCGTATCCTGAAGATCGTCAAGGGGCTTAACGAAAGATCAGATATCCATGGGATACTGGTCCAGCTTCCCCTTCCTGCCCATCTGAAGGCCGACCTGGTGCTGGAGGCTATCTTGCCCATCAAGGACGTCGACGGCCTTCATCCTATAAATTCAGGTCGGATGATGGTCGGTGATCCAATGTTCTTGCCCTGCACACCTGCGGGCATCCAGCAGTTGCTGGTCAGAACCGGGAACGATCCCGGCGGAAAGCATGTGGTCATTCTGGGGCGCAGCGCCACCGTGGGAAAGCCATTGGCAAATCTGCTTCTGGCAAAGGGGAAGGGTGCGAATGCCACGGTGACTGTGTGTCACACAGGCACAAGAGATGTGTCTGTCCATTCTTGTTCCGCAGATATCCTGGTGGTGGCTATCGGTAGACCACAGGCTATTACTGGTAAGATGATCAAAGAGGGGGCGGTGGTAATCGACGTGGGTATTCACCGTCAGCCGGATGCGCAAACGCCCAGAGGTTATACCCTGGTGGGCGATGTAGATTTTTCCTCGGCCAGAGAGGTAGCTTCCTGGATTACCCCTGTTCCCGGCGGCGTTGGGCCGATGACAGTGGTCATGCTTATGGTCAACACCGTTCGGGCAGCTCAGCTTCAACGGGAGGGTGGAAGCCAGTCAAACACTGTCAGGAGTGAACAGCACCCATGAGCAATCAGCGTATATTTACAGTTACAGAACTCACCCGGCAGATCAAGCTCATTCTGGAAAGTAGCCTGCCTGACCTGTGGATAGAAGGTGAAATCTCCGATTTCACCTGGCATCGTTCTGGCCATATGTACTTCACGCTCAAAGACAAGGATGCACAGCTACGCTGTGTCATGTGGAAATCGCAGAATCAGCACCTTTTCTTCACACCACGAGAAGGAACAAAGATCCAGGCCCGGGGCAAGATTACCCTCTACGAGAGAGGAGGCCAATACCAGTTAACGGTCTATCAGATGCACACCGTGGGCTCAGGAGAGCTACGGATGGCCTTTGAGCGTCTGGCTAACAGGTTGAGGGAAGAGGGTTTGTTTCGTCAAGAGCTTAAAAAACCCCTGCCCAGCTATCCCACGTACATCGGGGTGGTGACATCGGCCACCGGTGCGGCAATTCAGGATATCGTTCGGGTTATCTCGGAGAGGTTTCCGCCGGCCAAAATCATCTTGCGTCCTGCTGCGGTCCAGGGCAAGGGAGCTGCCGAGCAAATCGCCAGGGCTATCGAGGAGCTAAATGCCGATGGTCGAGCGCAGGTGATCATCGTCGGGAGAGGTGGCGGTTCACCGGAGGATCTGTGGGCATTTAACGAGGAAAAGGTTGCCCGGTCCATTTTTGCCTCCCACATCCCGGTGGTCTCCGCCGTGGGCCATGAAGTAGACCTGACCATCTCAGATCTCGTAGCAGATTTGCGTGCGCCGACACCCTCGGCGGCAGGGGAATTGATAGTCCCCCACAAGAGAGAGATTTTTGCTCTTCTAAGGGCGCTTCGGGATCGAATGATAAAGGCAATGCAGGCAGAGATTACAGCACGAAGAGGTTTGATGACGGGTTTTGGTAAAAGCCATGGGATGCAGCGTTGTGCCGACCTGATTGTGCAGAGATGGCAACTGGCCGATCAGCTGGCACAGCGTTTGAGAAAGGGGTGGGGTAACCTCAGGGAACGATGGGAGGATGCTCTTAAGGCGCGAGCTCAACAGTTGCAAGCAATGGACCCGAAATCAGTAATGGAAAGGGGATACAGTGTCTGCCGGAGACTGGTTGATCTTAAGGTTATCTCCGATGCAAGTGATCTGTGCCTAAAAGACGCCATAGAAGTGACCTTTGCGCGTGGCAAAATCGAGGGATCCGTCAGCCACATTGAAGCCTATGTATTGCGGGACATGAAAAACGGGGGGAGAGATGGCTGAAAAGATGAGCTTCGAGGAGATTCTGGCTCGACTTGAGCAGATCGCCAGCCAGTTGGAACGTGGGAATCTCTCCTTGGATGATGCCTTGACGGGCTTCGAAGAGGGTATTTCCCTTGTAAAGCTCTGCGATCGCCGTCTGCAGCAGGCCGAGAAGAAGGTGCAAAGGCTGTCAAAACAGGTCCTGGAGATCATGGAGCCAGAAGGACCGGGAGCTAAATAACGATATGGTGCCCAGGAGCCGATGAAGATGGTGGATATTAAAGATTATATGCGCGAAAAAGCCGCATTGGTCGATAGCAGGCTAGAGCGACTCCTTCCGTCGGCCGATAAGATGCCCCCTTCTGTCCATAAGGCTATGCGCTATAGCGTTTTTGCAGGCGGCAAAAGACTGCGGCCGATCCTATCTCTAACCACAGGTGAGTTGCTGGGGAAAGTTGATCAGAATCTTCTTGATATAGCCTGTGCTCTGGAGATGGTTCACACCTACTCCTTGATACACGATGATTTGCCCTGCATGGACGATGACGATTTCCGTCGGGGCAAACCTTCGTTGCACAAGGCATATACCGAGGGCATCGCCGTTCTGGCCGGCGACGCCCTGCACGCCCTGGCCTTTGAAATTCTGGCCGCCAAGGCCCCGCCGATCCTGGTGGTAGAGGTTGCTCAGGCTATCGGTTCCCAGGGAATGATCGGTGGACAGGTTTTAGATCTTGAATCAGAAGGGAAAGAGGTCACTCCCCAACAGGTGGAGTATATTCACCAACACAAAACCGGTTTTCTCATCAGAACAGCGGTCCGGGCAGGAGCCATATGCAGAGAAGCCGGAGGAGAGGCCTTAGGAGCCCTGACGCGCTATGGCGAACGAATTGGACTGGCATTTCAGATTATAGACGATATATTGGATATGGAGGGTAGCTATAAAAATCTGGGCAAACGGACTGGAGCAGATCAGGCCAGGGGAAAGGTCACTTATCCCAAGGTATTCGGACTGGAAGACTCCAGGGAGTTGGCCGAGAAATTGATTCAGGAAGCCAAGGGGGATCTGCTGTCCTTCGGTCCCGATGCCAACATTCTCTCCCAGATCGCCGAGTTTATAGTGAGACGAATAGAATAGAGCAACACGTGTCCTAAAAAAGAAAGGAAACGGATGAGTTTGATACTGGACGGCATCAATTCCCCGGCCGATCTTCGGAAACTCTCCATTCCCGAGCTGGTGATTCTGTCACAGGAGATACGGGAGCAGATAATCGCCGTAGTCTCCGAGCATGGAGGGCATCTCGCTCCCAGCCTGGGCGCTGTGGAGTTGGCCATTGCTCTCCATTATGTATTCGATACCCCCAGAGACAAGATCATCTGGGACGTTGGACACCAAGCTTATGCCCACAAGCTTCTCACCGGCAGGCGGGACTCCTTTCACACATTGAGACAGTATGGGGGGATAAGCGGATTTTGTAAGCGCAGCGAGAGCGAATATGACGTCTTCGATGCCGGACACGCCTCCACCTCCATATCCTCGGCCCTAGGAATCGCCTGTGCTCGGGATCTGGCCGGAGAGGATTTCAAGGTGGTCGCCGTTATCGGCGATGGTTCCATGACCGGTGGTTTGGCCTTTGAGGGGTTGAACAACGCCGGGGCCCTGGGCCGTGATATCATTGTCGTTCTTAACGACAACACCATGAGCATATCTAAAAATGTTGGGGCACTCTCCACTTATTTAACAGACTTGATTACTAATCCCCTTTATAACCGTCTGAAGGGGGACATATGGCAACTGACCGGAAAGATGGCCCGCGTGGGCAAGAGGATTCGGGGTCTGGCCGGACGCATGGAAGAGAGCATAAAAAGCTTTCTGGTGCCAGGCATCTTCTTCGAGGCATTTGGTTTCAGATATTTTGGGCCCATCGATGGTCACAACCATACTCAGTTGATCAAAACTCTGAAGCAGATAAAGGAATTCAAGGGCCCCATTCTACTGCATATGCTCACCAAGAAAGGCAAGGGTTACAAATTTGCCGAGCAGGATGCTTCTAAGTTTCACGGTATCGGAGCCTTCGAAAAAATCAACGGGATGGTTACCAGCTCAAAGAAGGTTCCTTCCTACACTCAGGTTTTCGGTGAAACCATGGTTCAGCTGGCTGCCCGCAACAAAAAGGTGGTGGTGATCACGGCGGCAATGTCCATTGGAACGGGACTCACCACTTTCGGGGAGCGTTTTCCAGATCGTTTTTTCGACGTAGGCATCGCTGAGCAACACGCCGTGACCTTTGCTGCCGGACTGGCCTGTCAGGGATATAGACCAGTGGTGGCCATTTACTCCACGTTTTTGCAGCGTGCTTTCGACCAGATTGTGCACGATGTCGCTCTGCAGAAGTTGCCGGTTGTCTTTGCCATCGATCGAGGAGGTATCGTTGGAGAAGATGGACCTACCCATCATGGAGTTCTGGATTTGAGCATGCTCCGGGAGATACCGAATATTGTTATTATGGCTCCCCGGGATGAGAATGAGCTCAAGCATATGCTGAAGACGGCCGTTTGCTATGATGGCGGGCCTGTGGCCATCAGATATCCGCGAGGCAGTGGAGTGGGAGTTCCTCTTAAACAGAGGTTGAAACTAATAGAAATTGGTAAATGGGAGATTGTGCGTCAGGGGTCTGATGCGGCCATTTTAGCAGTTGGCTCCATGGTTCATCCCGCCCTAAAGGCAGCCCAGAAACTATCTAAGAAAGTAGTTGATGTGACAGTTATTAATAGCAGATATATAAAGCCATTAGATGATGATATGCTGAGAGATGTAGCCGGTCGTTATAATCATATCGTCACAGTGGAGGAGAATGTTTTGGCAGGCGGGTTTGGGGCCGCGGTGCTGGAATTTCTAACAACAGAGAGGCTCGACAAGGTGAAAGTAACACGTTTGGGTCTGCCCGACCGCTTTATTGAGCATGGCCCAAAAGGTCTTCTACTCTCCAAGTTAGGACTGGACGACCGGGGGATCTTTAGCTCTGTATTGAAGGAGCTGAAAAGATAATGCGAATTGGGATATTGGCAAATGTGCGCAAGCCGCAGACGAAAATGCTTACCCTTAAGCTGATAAAATGGCTTGTGGATAGGGGGCATCAAGCTATTATTTGCCAGAATCTTGTACCCATAATCGGTCAGAAAAAGCTGGCCCGTGATGAGAATCGGTTTCGACAGGAATCAGATCTGGTCGTGGCCATTGGAGGAGATGGTACGATCCTGGCCGCTGCCAGAGTAGTGGGCCTTCAGGGCGTGCCCATCCTGGGAGTCAATCTGGGGACGCTCGGCTTTTTAGCCGAGGTCAATCCTGACAACCTGTTTGTGGCCATGGAAAAGGTGGCGGCCGGCTCATATGAGATCGAAGAGCGAATGCTGGTTAAAGCCCGCGTTGGAAAGCGAGATAGATGGGTGTATGCTCTAAATGATTTTGTCATAGACAAAGGCGGTTTTTCGCGGGTCATCGAATTACATGTTAGCATAAGCGGAATATTTGTAGGCTCTTATAAGGCCGATGGTCTGATCATCTCCACCCCCACTGGTTCCACGGCTTACGCTCTCTCTGCAGGCGGCCCTATCGTTAACCCCAAGATGAAGGCGCTTATCACAACGCCCATCTGTCCACACTCCCTGGCTGTCCGCCCGCTGATCATCGACATCGATGAACTGCTGATGGTTGAGATATATTCCGATCACGAAGGGGCTACACTGACGATCGACGGCCAGATGGGACGCCGGATTCGCTCTGGCGATGTGGTCACCGCCGCCGTAGCTCATCGCACCGTCAAACTAGTGCGCGTTGATTCGAAATCCTTCTATGAGATTCTGAGAACAAAGCTCAAGTGGGGCATCAAGCCGACGGTCGAGGAATAGGATTAATGCTCAGAGAATTATCCGTCAAAAATTTTGCCCTTCTGAGGGAACTGGGGATCGAGTTTGGTGAGGGACTGAATATACTCACCGGCGCCACCGGTGCGGGAAAGTCCATCCTGGTGGGGGCCATCGGCCTTCTCTTAGGAGCGCGGGCAGGAACGCATATGATTCGTCAGGGGGCCTCCTCCGCCACCGTGGAGGGGGTTTTTAACATTTCCTCCCGGAAGCATCTTCTGGATGAACTTAATCAGATGGGTCTGGCACCTGAACGGGGTCTGCTGATTCTCAAAAGACAGGTGTCGATGAAAGGGGATAGCAGGGCTTATGCTAATGGCTCAAGGCTCACCATGGCTCAGCTCAAGAAAGTGGGTGATCTGTTGGTGGATTTCCACGGACAGCATGATCATCAGTCACTGCTGTACTCCGCACAGCACCGAACTTTGCTAGACGAATACGGCGATCTTCATTCTTTGAAAAGGCAGGTGCAAGCTGATCACCAGAGGCTAACGCTTCTGCGCCAGGAACTGCAGGACCTCCGACAGACCATACAGGAGAGAAGGGAACGCCAGGAGCTGTTCAAATTTCAACTGAACGATATCGAGGCCGTCAATCCCCGGGGAGACGAGGACCAAAATCTTGCCGGGGAGAAGAATGTGCTGGAAAATGTAGAACAGCTATTTCAGGGCGTAAACTCCGCCTATAAAAGTTTGTTTGAGGAAGACAACTCTATCATCGGTCGTCTCTCAGCCATTCGGCAAACTCTGGAGAACCTGTCAAAGATCGACGATGTTTTTGAGGAGAGGGGCCGACAATGCGCCACCTTGATCTATCAACTGGAGGATCTCTCCACGGGCCTTCGCCAATATGCTCAGAGACTGCGTCGCGATCCGGACCGGCTGTCCGAGATAGAGGATAGGCTTGCGCAGCTCCAGCGTCTGAAAAAAAAGTATGGAGGTTCGTTGTCCGCCGTTCTGGGACGCCAAAAGGAGCTCTCCTTGGAGCTTCATTCCCTGGCCATGGGGGATGAGCGGCTGGAACAGCTCACAGAAAAGGTTTCCGGGGCTCAAAGGAAGTTCAGCCAGGCCTGTGAGCACCTTTCATCGGCTAGAGAAGGGGTGGCTTTGAAGCTTCAGGGTCTAGTAGAGAAGGAATTGAGCCGTCTGGGAATGCGAAAGGCTCGCTTCGCAGTGCAAATAGAACGCATCGAAGATGAGCATGGCTGGGTTCAGCTTTCCGGACGGAGATTCCGGGCTGATGCCTGCGGAATGGACCAGGTTGAGTTTCTTCTCTCGGCGAACCCGGGAGAGGGCTTGCGCCCGCTGGTCAAGATCGCTTCCGGAGGAGAGATCTCTCGGATCATGCTGGCCATGAAGAGGATCCTGGCCCAGGCAGATCAGGTACCTTTGCTGATCTTTGACGAGATCGACGTGGGGATCGGGGGTCGGGTTGCCGGGGCGGTTGGCCAAGCCCTGAAAACTCTGGCTGAATCTCACCAGGTGTTGTGTATCACCCATCTCCATCAGATTGCCTGTCTGGGAGACAACCATTTTTTAGTCCACAAGGAACAAAGTAGGGGACGGACAGAGACGATCATTAAAAAATTGTCTTCAAAAGATAGAGAAAAGGAAATCGCCCGCATGATAGGAGGGGAGAAGATCACCGGAATTACTCTAGCCCATGCCCGGGAGATAGTTCAGAACCGGGACAAACCCGAAGAATCGATAAGATGATCGCCGCTAAAGAACTCCGCCAGTTGGTCAAGAAAACTCCCATCTGTACGGTGGCCAATGTTCTGACTGTGGTCCGGCTGCTGCTATTGGCTCCTATTTTTTTCTTTATCCGGCGTGAAGGAAGCACAGCGCAATTTGTGACTTTGATCTTGGTGGGTATTGGCGGGCTAACCGATGTGCTGGATGGATACCTGGCTCGCAGGCTGGATCAGATATCAGAGCTGGGAAAGATTCTGGATCCCCTGGTCGATAAGATTTTTGTAATCTCGTTGTTCTTTTTTCTCATGTTTATGCGCGATTTTCCGACGTGGGTTCTGATCGTCATCATTCCCCGGGATCTTCTCATTCTGTGGGGTGGGTTTTATCTGGCCTGGAAAAGAAAAACCGTGGAGCAGTCACAGCTATGGGGCAAGCTTGCCGCCGCCGCCCAGATTCTCACCGCCATAGCTTACCTTCTTCGTTGGCAGGCCATTGCACCCATCCTGCTTGGCCTGGCTCTTTTTATGGTAGCTATCTCCACCTGGAGTTATGGGAGGTTTTTCTTCTGCAGACTACGGGAGGTTTCCTAGGGGGACTGTCTGTGGAGAGAAAAGGCCGTCGGCTATTTCACTGGCGGTATGTTTTTGAGAATAAGAGGCCAATGATGTTTAGGAAACGCCTATTTCTTTTCCTCGTGTTCTTCGCCCTGCTTTGGCTGATATTACCAGGAGCGGAGGCCAGCGACCTTCCATTGGATCACTGGGCCTACGATTACCTGGACCGTATGAAAGTGAAAGGGGTTCTGGACGGTTTTATGAACCAGACCAGGCCGCTTCCCAGGCTGGAGGTAGCCCAGGCCGTTTATCAGGTGATTAGGGCTGCGAAAACCGATGATTCCAGTATTACGCCGGTGGAGCGATCTCAACTGAAATGGTTGCAGATGGAGTTCGCAACGGAGTTCAGGGTACTTGATATAGCTGCTGGAAAAAAAGACAGACATCTGCTCAGTTTGGCAAAGGAAGACGCCAAACTTGTGCTCGACTTGCTGGGTCAGATTAAGGGCAGCCTGGGCTGTGCTAATAGCACGGATCGGCACATACTTGATACCAGAGTTACCGTGCAGGCCAGAGGTTTTTTGGGCAGGCAATTAAGCTACGACGCCTGCGTAGCTAAGGGACAGGTAAACACCAATCTGGATCATGTGACCAGAGAAGATGTGGGCTTAACCGGATATTTCAACAGCTGCAATGATCGCGCATATTATGATTGGTCTCATGGGCACCTTAGCTTGAGATTTCCGTGGGTCGAGCTCCAATTGGGCCGGCAGCCCTTAGACTGGGGGCCGGGGGTTCGTGGCAATCTGTCTCTTTCGCGACATCCTCCTGCCTATGATTTCCTTCAATTCAGAGCAAAGCTCAGCCGGATGAAATTTGTTCACGTTCATGGTTTTTTGATATCAGACGTGATGACAGAATGTCAAACCGCCGATGGATTGTTTGTCCGCAGGGAATATCCGAACAAGTTCGTCGCCGCTCACCGTCTGGAAATAGGACTGCTAAACTGGCTGGATCTGGGTTTGACCGAGACGATTATTTACGGAGAGAGAGATCTGGATTTCGCCTACCTGAATCCCCTGGTTTTATTCTGGTCGGCCCAACACAGCTCCCATGACAGGGATAATGAGACCATGGGCGCGGATATCAGAATCCGGCCTTTTCCGGGTCTCAGCCTATACGGCGCGTTGTTCATCGACGAGATTTATCTTAAAGAGCTGCTTGCCAGTGACGCTCGCAACAAGGGTGCTTTTCAGGGAGGAATCTACATCGTGGACCCACTGGGGATTGCTGACACAGATCTGCGAGTGGAGTATGTTCGTGTTCAACCGTGCGTATATACTCACAAGTTTCCGGTAAACACATATTGTCACGATGGATTTACCCTTGGGCACTGGCTGGGACAGAACGGTGATGATCTCTTTCTGGAGCTAAGACACAGGTTTTCCCGATGTCTCCGCTTTGATGTCCAACTGGAAAAAACACGTCATGGCCAGAAGGGTGAAATGCCATATTGTCACGATGAGCCGGCCCGTTACTCCTTTTTGCAAGGAATAGTAGATCGCACCATGGCTTTCAGTTTCATCCTCTGTTATGAACCCATTAAAGACCTTTGTGCCTCTTTGAGTTACAAGCGTATCGAGCGACGAAACAAGGACCATATTGCCGGAGAGGACGAGAACCTAAACGAAATTTCACTGGCCCTGAGTTTCGATTACTAGGGGGAAACCTTATCTAAAAAATGCTTGCAATTCACCTTTCAGTGAACTAATTTTATTAAGTATCGAAGATCGGCCGTCCTAGGATGCAGGTCTCGCTTCAGGGAGGAATTGTGAAGGGAAGGGTCATCGATATCATCGTTTATCTGATGCAAAAAATCGACGAGAAAGGAAAAGGGCTAGGTCATTTTGACAAGCTCACCGAAGATCTACACGGCCGTGGATATACCGACTCGGAGATCGACGCTGCATTTTTCTGGCTGTTGGAGAGGCTACGCCTTCAGCTGAGCCGTCTGTCCAAGGGACAAAAAGATATACCCCAAAAATCCAGTAGAATTTTACATACGACAGAGAACATCCTTTTTTCTAATAACGGATACGGATATCTTATACAGTTATACCAACTTGGACTTATTGACGATGAACAGCGGGAACAAATCATCCATAGGGCGATGCTTTCCGGTCTGGAAGAGATCGGCGAGTCGGAGGTCAAGTTGCTGGTTGCCAAGTTGTTGTTGAGCACGGAGGAAGGTCAGATAGACCCCAGTCGCCTGATGTTGCTGGACGAGAGCACAGAGGGCACGGTACATTGAGGTGCGGATGAGAGATCAGCTTGCTTCTCCAGGCGAGGAACGAGCCAGGGTGTTGGGCTCAGCTCGCCGTTATTTCAGGCAACGTATGCAGTTAGGTTTTGATCATATATATAAATCACCTCCTTCCCAGAGCGACCTCGCTTACAAGGAAAAGCTGATAAGAGAGCTATATCAGCGGATAAAGGACTGTTCGAGATGCCCTCTGCACAGTACTCGAAACCATTTCGTTTTCGGTGAGGGAAGTTCAAACGCTCGGATCATGTTCATCGGGGAGGCGCCGGGAAGGGATGAGGATTTGCAAGGTCGTCCTTTTGTTGGACGATCCGGCAAACTGTTGACCAAAATGCTGGAGGCCATAAATCTAAGAAGAGCAGATGTGTTTATCGGCAACGTTCTAAAATGTCGGCCGCCCCAGAATAGAGATCCCCGTCCCGAGGAAATTTCCCTCTGCGAGCCCCATCTGCATGCTCAGTTGGCCATCATCCAGCCAAGACTGATTTGCACCCTGGGGAGAATTGCCGTGCAGGACCTGCTCCAGACAACCGCTCCATTGAGGAAACTTCGCGGGCAGCTTCATGATTACCAGGGGATCAAGCTCATCGCCACGTATCATCCCGCGGCATTGCTGCGCAACCCATCGCTGAAAAGGGGGGCGTGGGAAGACCTGCTGTTTCTGCGCCAGGAGCATGATCGCCTCGTCGAATGATGGTTTAGATAGATAGGATTTGAAATGGCCAAGACCGCTGTCAGTGTGGAAAGGCTCCCGCCCCAGGCCTTAGAGGCGGAGATATCTGTATTAGGTGCCATGTTGCTGGATAAAGCTGCCGTGGGAGCTGTAGTGGAGATTTTGGATGAAAGCAGTTTCTATCGGGAAAGCAACCGGCAGATCTTTAAGGCCATCATCTCCCTCTTCGAG
>DAOVRJ010000279.1 GCA_030628225.1 Candidatus Zixiibacteriota bacterium
CTGTGTGCCGGACTGCTGATGAGCTCCAGCGGGATACTTTTTGCGCAGCCCGGAGGTGGACACCGGGGTGGCCATCGAGGTGGCCCTGGTTTTGGGCAATTGTTGGTCCAGCTGACCGATGAGCAGCGAGAGGCTGTATGGGAGTTGGTCGCTGATATGTGCGGCCAGGGTACCGACCGGCAGGAGATCCACCAGGCCGTCATGGAGCTGCTCTCCGAATTCGGCATCGAGTTGCCGGATCGCCCGGGCGGCCCTGACGGACCAGGAGATCCACGAGGGCCTGGACACGGCCGGGATGGGTTCGGGGAAGATCTGACCGAGCAACAGCGGAGCACTGTTCGCACCAGGGTCTTCGAGTTGTGGCAAGACGGCGCCGGCCATCGCGAGATCGGCGCTGCGGTGAGGGAGATGCTCGAGGAGTATGGCATCCAGTTGCCCGACCGCCCGGGGGGTGGCCGAGGTCGTGGTGATGGTGGACATCTTTCCCTGTGCCTTCTGGTTCAGTTAAGCGAGGAGCAAAGGCAACAGATCCATCATCTGATGCGTGACATGCGGCGCCAGGGTGCCGCGCCAGAGGAAATCCGGGCTGCCATGGAGGAGATATTCCTAGGGTGGGGCATCGAGCTGCCGGAGCACGACCCACCGCTAACCGTCGAGCAGCACCGGATTATTCGCCAGGCTGGTTATCAGATGTGGACGGATGGAGCCACCAGAGAGGAGATCCGATCCGCCGTGGACGAGCAGCTTCAGAGCTTCGGTGTTCAGCTGCCCGAGGGTCGGTGGGGACATCTCCCCTTTGGATTCTTTGGATTTATGCACCGTTGTTTCATGTCCGATCTGAGCGAAGAGCAGAGAGGAGCCATCCGCGAGACACGAAGGGACATGCGGCGCCAGGGTGCCACCCCCGAAGAGGTCCATGAGGCGATTGAGGGTTTGCTGGCCAGCTGGGGTATCAGCCCTGCGGATCTCTCCACAGAGCTGACGGTTGAGCAGCGGGCTCAGCTTCGCGCCGCGGGCTTCCAGCTCTGGATGGCCGGCACTTGCCGAGAGGACATCTGCCAGGCGGTGAAGGAACTGCTGGGTGATTTCGGGATTGAATTGCCAGGGGACCGGGGGGATGTCGCTCCGCAGGGTGAAGTGACCGGATCTCCCATCGTTGCTCAAAACTATCCCAATCCGGCCAACCCGGAGACGCAGATAAGCTACACGCTGGGCGTTTCCGAAAAAGTCCAGATACAAATTTACAACGTCTCCGGACAGCTTATCCGCGCCTATGACATGGGCCATCAGTCTCCGGGCGACTACAGCGTCAAGTGGGATGGTCGCCATGAGGACGGACAGCCGGTGGCCAGCGGTGTCTATTTCTACAAGGTCCAGGCCGGACCGCATTCGGTGAAGAACCGGATGGTTCTGCTCAAGTAGGCCGATGTTTCAGACGACACGGTCCAATGTGTGGGGGTGGCCGGACGAAACGGTCGCCCCCATTCGTTAGGCGATGACATTGCTCACGAATCATCAAATTGAACGGGGAGATCTGATCGTGCGAGGGAAACACACCGTATATTTACTCTTCACAAGCGTCGTTTTGCTCTCTGTCACCTCCCTGGTCGGGTGTAACGGTCTTAAACTCAACAGCAACTGGCCAGACCGTGAGGTCGTAATCGATGGCATGGACGGAGAATGGTCCGGGAGCATGTACTATATTGATAAAAAGAAGGTCGCCGTTGGTTTGCTCAACGATGAGGAATACATGTATCTCTGCCTGGCGACAGTGGACTTCCGACAGGTGCAGCAGATAATTAGATCTGGACTGACCGTATGGTTTGATCCCCAGGGGGGCAAAAAAGAATCATTCGGGGTCAATTTTCCTCTTGGGATGCAGTTCTCTCCGGAGAACATGGACAGAGAGAGCATGCCTCAGCCCATGTCCAGAGAGGGCGCTGCGGATCCGGAGAAGCTTTGGCAGATGTTTGAGCAGTCGGCCAAAGAGATGATCATTATCGGGCCAGGAAAAGAGGAGCGTCGCAGGATGCCGGTTGCCGCGTCCCGGGAGATCAAAGTAAGAATGGGTTATTTCGAGGGGAAGCTGGTCTACGAGCTGAGAGTGCCTCTGGTCCAGGATGAAAAGTATCCTCAGGCCATTGGAATGGATGTCAGCGAGCCCATCGGTGTAGGATTTGAGACGGCCGAATTGGATAGGGAGCCGATGAGAGAGAAAATGAGTGGCGGCATGCCGTCAGGTGGCCGTGGCATGCGTGGTGGTGGCGGAAAGGGTGGTGGTGGGAGGAGTGGTGGTGGAAGAGGTGGTCGGGGAAGCCGTGGGGGCGAGGCTCCCCGCCGTCTGGAGTTGTGGACGAAGGTCGAGTTGGCCTCGGGGAGTGCCTCTGCTGCGGAGTGACCACAAATATCTGCACCTTGAAGGCCTGATTGGTTCGGTCCAATATAAGTTCATAAAAGTGAGCCGGCACTGTTAACGGAAGAAGCTTCCTTAAGCAGGCCTGGTAACATTTTAGATCAAAATAGTTCTAATTAAAGCTCTCTCACAAAGGGGAGAGCTTTTCTTTTTCCATGAAGATGAGGAAAAAGCGTGTTTCCCAGAAAAAAGTTGTTGAGAAAGCCGAAAATTTGTAGTATTATTGTCACGTGTGATATTGAAAGAACTTGGCAAACGTTTGTGGATTGTTTTGAGCAATAGGATTCTGGATACTGGATTCTGGATACTGGATTATAGTTTTGAGAGTTGAGAGAGTTTGGAGAGTTAAGAGAGTTCGGAACTTGGAGCGCGGAACGCGGAACTGGAAATGACATCACATTCCGTTCTTGTTTTTGCTTTAAGATCTTTCAGTTCCGAACTCCGCACTCCGAGCTCATCGCTCGGATCCAGGATAGGTTTATTCTTTTAACGAGTCTCAAGTCTCTAGTCTCGGTCTTTATCCAGCATCCAGGATCAAGGACCTGTCTTTCTTTTCCCGAATCACGGGTTCTGTATCCTCAC
>DAOVRJ010000204.1 GCA_030628225.1 Candidatus Zixiibacteriota bacterium
AAAAAGGCCTAGGAGGTTAAAATGAATAAGAAGGGACTAAATATGAGAGTCTCTGTGAAAATCGGCTCTTGGCTTGTGGCAAGTCTAGTTTTTTGTCTGTGCCTCATTGCCAGTGCAACAACAGAGGCAGATGAAACAGCTACATTTTCCACTGCCACAATAAAGAGCTTGCGATGGCGACTTTTAGGCCCTGCTCACTTTAGTGGGCGGGTGACGGATATAGCTGTGCCCAAAGGACAGGAGTACACCGTCTACTGCGCCGCCGCAACGGGTGGCATCTGGAAGACAGTAAACAACGGCACGACCTGGGAGCCGATCTTCGACGATCAGGGAACCGGCTCCATGGGAGCCATCGCCATAGCTGACTCGGATCCAAACATCGTCTGGGTCGGAACAGGTGAGGTCATCGCGGCAAGCCACAGTGCTTGGGGAGATGGCGTTTACAAGTCAACCGACGCTGGCAAGACCTGGACCCACATGGGGCTGAAGGAGTCACATTACGTTGGGAAAATCGTCATCGACCCTGATGATCCAGACGTGGTCTACGTTGCCGCAGTTGGCCACCTGTGGGGCTCAAACCCCGAGCGGGGCATTTATAAGACCACCGATGGCGGAAGAACCTGGAATAAGATTCTGTTTATCAGTGATGAGGTAGGGGTTGTTGATATAGTGATGGATCCTTCAGACAATAAGATTCTTTATGCAGCCGCCTATGGCCGCCTGAGGAGTCGGTATTCAAGTGGCGGAGTCAAATTGCTCGAGGGAGGAGGTATTTACAAGACAACCGATGCGGGACGAACCTGGGTTAAACTCAAGGAAGGTCTTCCACGCGAGCGTGTGGGCAGAATCGGACTGGCCATCTCCCCCACCAATCCAGATAAGGCGTACGCCATTGTAGAAAGAGGACCGTTTGAAATTCACCTGGATGCAAACGAACTTGAAAAGATTAAGAATTTATTGAGACTAGAAAAGGAGCCTGAGCCAAAGGAGCTTCGGAGGATTCGTAAGCTTATTGAGCGCTTAACACCGGCCGGTGAAAAGGCGGCTGCGGTGGTGGCAGGACTTAGCCGCGCCGAACAGGCGAAGTTGCGCATGGCACTCGGTCAGGAGAAACTCGATACCGGCGGCGGTGTTTTTCGTTCCATCGACAAGGGGCGGACCTGGAATCGAATGAACAAGTCGCCAAGCGGCCGTTCCTTTTACTCGCGGATTTATGCCCATCCTAAAGACGAAGATACGGTCTATGTCCCAGTATCGCGAATGTGGAAATCGACCGATGGAGGTAGAACCTTCGAGCAAGCCGGCTGGGCGTTTTCTTCCTGGCTGACCAGCAGCTTTATTCACGGGGACTTTCATCCGTTTTGGATAGACCCCGAAAACCCAGATCATTTAATCGTGGGCAGTGACGGTGGCTTGTACTCTTCATATGACGGTGGAATCCACTGGGAAGATCACCCGATGCCAATAGGGCAGTTTTTTACCATCGCCGTGGACATGCGCAAGCCTTATTATATCTACGGTGGAACCCAGGATAACGGCAGTTGGGCTGGGCCAAGCGCGACCAGACATATTAGCGGCGTTTCCGATAGCGACTGGTTCAAGTATGAAAGAGCTGATGGCTGTTACGTTCAGATTGATCCAACCGACAATATGACCGTTTATACAGCAATTCAGAACGGTCGCATCCGCAGACTCGATCTAAGGAAAGGAGTCTGGGCTCAGATCCAACCGCGGGCCAAGAAGGACGAGCCACCACTTCGATTCAATTTCATCGCACCTTTCCTCCTCTCTCCGCACGATCCATCTACTTTATATATGGGAACTCAAAGATTACTAAAGACTACAGATAAAGGCGATAACTGGACCGCAGTGAGCTCCAATTTAACCAAAGGGGGAGAGGACGCAACCATTACCACAATTGTTGAATCGCCTCTTGTACCTGGCCTGCTGTTCGTCGGAACCGAGGATGGTAATGTGCAGGTCAGCCGGGATGACGGAGCTACCTGGACCAACGTGGCAGACCGCATACCGGGTCTTCCCAGCGATGAGAACGGCCAGCCCAATATGTATGTCAGCCGGGTGGAAGCATCGCACTTCGATGCAGGTACCGCCTACGTGAGCTTTGATGGGCATCGAGATGACGATTTTGGTGTGTATCTCTTCCGCACGACCGATTACGGCAAGACCTGGGAATCAATCAAGGGCAACCTTCCCGATGGTTTTCCCCTAAAGGTTGTCAGGGAGGATCTGAAGAACCCGAACCTGCTTTTCGTCGGCACTGCAGTTGGGGTTTATGTTTCGATCGATGGTGGTGGGCACTGGGTACCGCTGAAGAATGAGTTGCCGCCGGTGAGGGTGGACGACATGGTCATCCATCCGCGCGATGCAGATCTTGTGATCGGCACCCACGGCCGTGGCATCTATGTCATAGATATCTCACCCCTGCAGGAGATGACTTCAGAGGTGATGAGTTCGGATGCTCATCTTTTCAACATTCAGCCGGAAACGCTATTTTATCTCGACATAACCAAGAACAAAGGAGCCAGCAGCTCGCGAAGGTTCGCTGCTCCGAATCCGTATTCCGAGGTCTTCGACATGGTGGCATCGCGTTACGTCTTGGGCCAAGGCAGTGGTCTCGCCCCTCCAGGTGCGGCTATCTACTACTACCTCAAGACGGCGTCCACAGCACCAGTAGAGATCACCATTCTCGACCACAGGGGAGAACAGGTGGTGCGGCGGCTGACTGGCCCCTCAGAGGCAGGTATTAACCGGGTGCTTTGGGATTTAAGAGAGTCACCCCTACCCCCACGGCGCGGTGTTGGAGAGACCTCACGCGAAAAATTTCTGATGGCAAGGGGTCCGCGTGAGCGACCTGGACCACTGGTTCAGCCCGGCCAGTATCGGGTAAGGCTCTCAGTTGGAAAAAAACAATTCGAAAGCTCAATTCTTATAGAGCCAGATGCTTATTTACGCTTTTAGTCCATTTACTATTATAATACATGTTTTCCTTTTTCCTCAAAAAAATCTTAACGTTTTAGATAGCAGAATATAAATAACCTAGGTTGTTCATCGCAATAAAAATTTCTTTTAGACCTATGAATAAACCTCCACCATCTTGCATTTTTACTTTGCATACCACCTTCTCATTATATGGTTCAAAGAATGGATCTGATTCATTCAATAAATCTCATCATCCAAGATATATTCTCTTATATTTGAACTATGATGAAAGTGGAAGTACAAGATTTTGGTATAAAAGCAATTCATCTATATCCATGTAGAAATGAGTTTAGAAGGAAGAACATCGTTTATTTGGCTACAATGTTTTTATTAAGAAAAATAAATTAGTTGTAATGAAATCAAAAAAGGAGGAATAAATAATGGAAGAAAAAATGTATCCCGCAAAAGAATCCAATACATTACTTTCTAGAAAATGTTTACTCAGCACAAATATCTTGATCTTGTTATTCATCTTGTTGATATTTATTTGCTCTCACCTAATGTGTCGAGCAGATGATCAACCATGGAGTCCGGTCAAGATACCCGGTCCTGATCAGCACCCTCCAGAGCTCTTGAAACTGGCGAAAGAATTTCGTTCCATTCTGGGATGGGGAAAGGGAGTTCCCAACTACGCCGCAATTGTCAAAAAGCAGAAGGAAGAGCTCCCTAAGTTCCGAGCTCGCCTGGATGCGCTCGATATCACCGATTGGTCGATCCATTGCAAGGTCGATTACCTGCTTCTCCGCTCAGAAATGGATGTCCTCGAATTCGACCTTTACGTCTGGCGACCCAAGAGCCGGGATCCAAGCTTTTATATGAATCAAGCCATTGCCCATGTGAGACAGCACCTTGTGGGAGGTCGTTACTTGGGTATGCCCAAACTGATGCCTTATTCCAAAGAAAGTGCGGAAGCCATTCTGAAAGCACTAGCAGACACGGAAAAATTTCTTGCTCAAGGCCGAAATAACCTGACAGAGATGGTTCCAGAATTAGCCGATATAGCCCTCCGGCATCCTGGAGGAGGCTATTTCACAGAAGGTGTACAGCTAAAGTATATCGTTGAGAATTACAGAAAATGGGCTGAACTCACAACTGAACATTTTCCTTCATCAGAAGCAAAAAAGCTGGTTCCAGCAGCCATTAAAGCTGCACAGCATTTGCTGGAATTCGGCAAGTGGCTGGAGAGGAACCGTGATAAGATGACAGAAAAATATTATATTAGTCAAGAAATCTATGACTGGTATTTGCACCACGTCTGTCTCATGCCCTTTAACTCTGACCAGATCAGGTTGATGGCAGAAATGGAACGAGCCCGTGCCCTTGCCTATCTTCAGTTCGAAATGCATAAGAACAGACACC
>DAOVRJ010000184.1 GCA_030628225.1 Candidatus Zixiibacteriota bacterium
GAAGAAAAAACAAACACGGGGAATTATGCAGGACAGAAAGACCATTATAAAATTCATCAAAAAACGGAGCTCTGTCAAGATAGATTACTAAATGACCCCTCACTATAAAGCAAGCTGGCTCTGAGCCGTGAGGGGCCGAGAAAATGGGCGGTAGTGTCCATCGCCCAGGACTCGCAAAATTTATAAACTTCCGGATCTATCCGCGTGGCATCTTCACCCCTCAAAAGACAACCTCCTCCAAGTCGAACACGGGGCCGTCGGCGCACACCCGGCGATACTCCCTACCTCCGCTCCGGGTGCGGCACAGCACCACACAGCCCAGACAGGCTCCCACCCCACAGGCCATCCGCCGCTCCAGGGAAAATTGGGCGGGAATGCTGAACCGGCGGGCCAGTGAAGCCACCCCGGCCATCATGGCCTCAGGTCCGGTGGAGAAGATCATCGTGCGGCTATGATCGAAGCTCTCTTTTGCAAGAAGCTCCTCCAGCAACTGAGTGATCAGACCATGAAACCCGGCGCTACCGTCGTCTGTGGAGATCAACAGATCGGCGCCCAGGCTCCGCAACATGGTGCAACAGAGAAGCTGCTTTTTACTTTGGGCTCCCAACAGAAAGCGGACACAGACCCCTTTCTGAACGAGGCTTTCGGTCAGAAAAAAAAGGGGGGCCACCCCCAATCCACCTGCTACAACTAGAGCTGTGCGCGTCCCCTGGGTAGCGGAGAAACCCCGGCCCAGGGGACCTATCAGATCAATAGTCTCCCCAACTCTCATCCGGCTCATCACGTGCGTACCCCTGCCCACCACGCGAAACAGAAGGCTCACCGTTCCCTTTTCGGGATCCGTCCTGAAGATACTCAACGGACGACGCAACAGGGGGTCTGGGTCTTCCCCAACGCGAAGGTGTAGAAACTGACCCGGTTGGCCCATAGAAACAATCTGAGGACAGTGGACCTGCATTAGAAAAACCTCAGCGGCCAGCTCCTCTTTTGCTAAAATCTTGACCTTCTGCTGAATCAATGCAGACACCTTGCAGATCCTCTGGCTGGTCTTTCCACTACTGACGGTGCCCAGGCCTCCTCCGGTCGGGTTCCTCCTCTATCCGGATGCCTTCCTCTCCTTCCTCCCGCCCTTCAAGCTCTTCGCTGGTTGTGGCCTGTACGGTCGTATCCGCCGCGGCCGGTGTAGTTGTGTCCGCCGGAGCTGGTGTAGTCGTATCCGCCGGGGTTGCGACGGGTGGCGGGGCAATCTTCTTCTGGGCCAGGGCTGCACATTCGGAATCAGGGTACTTCTCGGCCAGCTGTTTGAAGATGGTTCTGGCGGAGTCGAGATCGCCCTTCATGTATTCCAGGGTCCAGGCCCGGGCGCACTCGGCCTTGGGAGCATATGGGCTCAGGGGAAAATCGGCGACAATTGACTGATACTGAGCCAGAGCGCCATCCACGTCGTTGTCCTTTAATAGCAGGTCCTCCGCCCGGCGGAAACGCTCGGCGACGTTCTGATCACTGGTATCCACCACGGCCGGCTGGTTCAGCCGCTCTCTGGCGGCATTTGCACTTTCCGAGAAGGGATAAGCGGCAATTAGATCCTGATACATCTGTTGGCTCTTGGCCGTGTCTTTGGTGATATTCTCCACAATCCAGGCCGCGGTAAAAGCAGACGGGGGAGCATATTTGCTGAGAGGGGCGAGTTCCACTACTCTCTGATAGTGAACTAGGGCCGAATCGGGCCGGTCCAAATCCAACAGATAGGTCTCCGCCAGAGCAAACCTCAGTTGGGCATCCTGCAGACTGTCCGAGGCAGCTACCTTCTGCTGGTATTCCTCCAGTTTGTTGATCTGGCTTCGTTTCAGAGAGGCCAATCCCGCTGCTTCCGATGAGGGAAACTCGGATTTGCTCTTGTCGAAATAGTCCTTGGCCACAGATAGATGGTCGAAATTCTCCATCTGTATTAAACCGAGCTGGTAATATGCCCAGGCGGCCTCCTTGGTTTTCGGGTTTTTCTTGATAATCTCCTCATAGTCCTGAGTGGCCTGCACGCTATCTCCCATAAAATAGTAAACTTCCGCTATTCTGAGGCGGATCTGGGGCAGGTGATCTATATAACGATCGGACCGGGCCAAGCGCTCGAAAATCGCCAGGGCCTGCTGATACTCACTCAGCTTCAGATAACATTCTCCGGCACGGAGATCAAGCATATACCTGCTCTGCCACCGAGGCTCACGCTCACTGGCTTCTTGAAAGGCGGCCAGAGCTTCCCGATAGTTGCCCAACTTGAAATGGCACTCCCCCATCATGGACAGAGCATCGGCCTTGAGCGGACTTTTGGGATAGACTTCCGCTATCCGGGAGTATTCCTCCACAGCCTGCTGGTAATCACCACTGTCGAAGGCCATCTCGCCCAGGAGAAATTGGGCGTCATCGGCCCAGTCGTTCCTCTTCTTGGCATCGATGACCGCGCTCAAAGCATCCCTGCTCCTGGTCAGGTCGTCCAGATAGTACAGAGCGGTGCCCAACAGGTAATATGTCTCCCACCGAAACTTGCTCTGAGGATAATTGGCCAGCAGCTCCTCGAATTTGCGCTGGGCCTTGCCAAGCGCTTCCATGCGGAAATAAGCTTTGCCCATCATAAACAGAGCATCGTCGGCATATTTGCTGTTGGGATAGAAGGTGAGCACCTTGGAGGCCTTCTTGATGGCCTGCTCGTAGAGATCCCTCTGGCTGCTGGAAAGACCCAGCTCCGCCGGCTTGTCCTTGTGGGATTGCTCCGCCTTCTTGAACTGCTTCTTGGCGTTGTAGAAGGTATTGTAGTAGGCGCAACCCGACAAGAACAGCGTACAGAGGACGAGGGGTAAGAAGAGCCGTCTCAAGGAAACCTCCGGATGAGGTTTGTGCCAACTTGAAGGGTAGATTCTCATTGTCCTGAGCAAATTCGCTGAACTTTGAGCATACTGGCATTCTCCCTATGGGGGATGGGAAGACCGCAGATGTTGAGGATGAGACCTCCAATCCGAGCTTTCCTGGAGCGCAACGCCCTCCCCCCGGCATGATGGATCACTCACCCGATCTTGCCTATTCGCCGGAGCACCTCATATCCTCACCTTTCCTCTTCCAAGGCTTCCATCAACCTGGGCAAGATCTCCCCCGCCCTGCCCTGGATGGACACGTCAACTTGATCGGAGATGACGGTTGGCTCGAGGTTGATCTCCACCACAAAGGCACCATGTTGTCGAGCTATTGTGGAGAGGGAGGCGGCGGGATGCACCACCGCGGAGGTGCCCACGCTTAGAAAAATGTCGCAGCGGATCGCGGCATTAAGGGCATCCTCCAGGGCCTGGGCAGGAAGGGATTCGCCGAACCAAACCACGTCGGGTCGAAGGGAGCCCCCGCACTCACAGGTGGGAACGGTGGCTTCCTGGCTAGAGTCGAGGGTCTCATAGATCTTGCCGCAATCCAGGCAGCGATTGCGGCGGATATTCCCGTGAAGTTCCACAATTCGACGGCTGCCCGCTTTCTGATGCAGTCCATCGATATTCTGTGTGATCAGAGTGAAATCTTCGAATCTCTTTTCCAAACCCTGCAAGGCCAGGTGACCTGGGTTGGGCCGAGCCTTTGAGAGAATCTCCCGGCGGTGCTGGTACCACGCCCAGACCAACTCTGGGTTCCGTAGAAAGGCATCCACAGTGGCCAGCTCCTCGGGCCGGAACTTCTTCCACAAACCGTTGTGTCCCCGAAAGGTGGGCACACCGCTCTCCGCGGAGATACCTGCCCCGGTGAGCACCGCCACAGAGCTGGCTGATCGGAGCTTTTCCAAAAACTCATTGGGAAACATGCTGTTTTGCATCATGGTCAGAATTACGTGTTACGTGTTACATCCTTCGCATCGCGCATCACGGACTACATCTTTCCCACTCCCTTACACATCCCCCTCATCTTTCAATGTACCAAATTCCCTATGCGGCTCCAGCGGACCCTCCAGGGGACGCGCGCGATATCGAAAGCCAACACTTTCACGAAAGAGAACACAAACTTCGGCAAAGCAAGCAGAAAAGGACCCTCCCGCCAAGCCAGTTTAGGATCACCGGGCAGTTGCTCCCAGGAAAAATAGAGCATAAATGCCCTGCCCTTGATAAACCGCCTGTCTAAAAACCCCCAGTACCGGCTGTCACGGCTATTATCCCGATTGTCGCCCATCATGAACAAATGCCCTGCAGGCACCCTCACCGGACCAAAATTGTCCCGGGCATTAGCACCGGTGGCATACACTTTAGGATCAACGAATTTGCTTTCCCGTGGATTGGCAACCGCTTTCCCATCGACGTAGAGCATCTTGTCTTTGATCTGCACCGTCTGGCCCCCCACAGCCACACACCTTTTGATGAAGTCCCGTCTGGGGTCCAGAGGATATTTGAACACGATCACATCGCCCGGCTTCGGATCGGTGAAACGGTAGATGAACTTGCTGACCAGGAGAAAATCTCCCACCAGCAAGGTGTCTTCCATGGAACCGGACGGAATTCTAAAAGCTTGAACGATGTAAGTTCTGACGATGAGGGCCAAAACAATGCTTACGACAATGACCTGGAAATACTCTCTGAGCTTTGATTTCTTTCGTCTCGCTTGGGCCATGAAATTACTCCCTTTCGGATTCGGGGATATTACGGATATCAAGAGGGATGAAAAACCGCCCCGGTCAGCCGCGCCTGGCTACTTAAGGGCGCGACTCGGCCCGGATCAGGTCGCCGATGCGGCTCCAGCGGACCCTCCAGGGGGCGCGCACGATATCGAAGGCCAACACTTTCACGAAAGAGAACACAAACTTCGGCAAAGCAAGCAGAAAAGGACCCTCCCGCCGAGCCAGTTTAGGATCACCGGGCAGTTGCTCCCAGGAAAAATAGAGAATAAATGCCCTGCCCTTGATAAACCGCCTGTCTAAAAACCCCCAGTACCGGCTGTCACGGCTATTATCCCGATTGTCGC
>DAOVRJ010000087.1 GCA_030628225.1 Candidatus Zixiibacteriota bacterium
GTCGTCGTCGAGGGGGAATACGGCCCGCTCGCTTGAGGATATCACAGACCGTGCTCCTTGCCGGCCAGGGCCAATCCGAATGGCGTTTCATCAGAATCGCCAGCAGCTTCTTGGCCCCCCAGGTGGGATGACGCTGGCGAGCCTCCAGCACGGCATCCACGATACGGGCAGGCGTCTGGTGGGGGCAGCTCTTGGGACGTCGAGACCGATCCACAAGACCGGCCGGGCCCTGGGCCTGATATCGTGCCAGCCACTTGTATCCTGTCCTTCGGCTGATACCGAAACGCTCACAGAGCTCTCTCATACTGAACAGCTCTCTGAGATAATCGGCCACGAACAGCGTTCTTTGATCCATGGGTGAGCTCTCTTTCCAGGGCATCGGGGCACCTCCTTGAGTACCCTCAATGTCCTCAAACTGTCACCCATGTACCAAGACTAAAGTGTTACCTATGTACCTGGACCGTACCAAACAGCAGGCTAACATGATCAGACAGCTCAAATCGGGCGCAGATCCTCGCTTTTTCCCCAAGCTCGCCTCTTTTCTAAGGCAGGAGAGGTACGGCACGGTGGGCGCCATAGCCATGGACCGGGATGGAAAGATCGCCGTGGCAGCCTCCACCGGGGGGATCATGCTGCACCTTCCCGGGCGGGTGGGCGATACGCCAATCATTGGGGCTGGCACTTATGCCAATCAGCATGGTGGGGTCTTGGCCACCGGACACGGAGAGGAGATCATCAAACTCAACCTGGCTTTCAGAACGGCAGGTTTCATGGAACAACTTCCGGCCCAGAAAGCTGTTGCTCGCTCGCTCGACCTGGCTTCAAAATGCGGATGCAAAGGCGGTCTCATCGCCATCGATCGCCGGGGAAATGTCGGCTTCGGCTTCAACAGTCAGGCGATGTCCTACGCTTATGTGGCCGGAGGCGAAGTTGTGGTTTTCTGAGTCGAAAGAAAGATCTTTTCCAGGATGAGCAGGTTATACAGGAATGAGGTGCAGAGTTACCCCGCGAGGAGGTAGTTGGATGAGAAAAGTGGTGTGCATAGCGCTGGCGGGATTGGTCTGCTGTTTTTCCAACCCCGTCGATCTCTTATGTCAAGAGACGGAGACCATCGCCGCCGGGCAGACCGTCTCTGGGGATGAAAACTTGACCACGTGTGTGGAAGATGTCTGGCCACCAGGCGAGGTCAGGGAATATCTCTTTCAGATCGCCGGACAGGAGGTGGGCCGGCAGTGGAATAAGCTTGTCGTGGGGCCGGCAACGGAGTCGGGGAAAAGTTATGAGCT
The DNA here is from genome assembly GCA_030628225.1 of Candidatus Zixiibacteriota bacterium. Taxonomy (GTDB): domain Bacteria; phylum SM23-81; class SM23-81; order SM23-81; family SM23-81; genus DAOVRJ01. Next base: position 1,287 of record DAOVRJ010000087.1, read on the forward strand.
GAAATTCAAGCTGAGCCTGGATATGAGCGCCGTGGGCCAGCCCATGCAGATGCAGATGGAAGGAGGATTAGCCCTCACCCCGGAAGGCAGGCCTCTGACCTACGAGCTGGATGTTTGCATCAACGAAGAAGAGCAAAAGCTGACCGCTGTGTTCGCGGATGGTAAGGTACTGGCCACGGTTTTAAAGGGAGCAGGGGAGTCCGAACACAGGGTGCCGTGCAGTCCGGACATCTTTGTGGTGGACAACAACATGATCGGACAATGGGCTTTGATGCTGGGTTTGCTTCCTCTTCAGATGGGGGAGAAGATCCAGCAGAAGATCTTCGTGCCCCAGGCTCTGATGGAGATGGATATCCTGGTGGATGTGACCGGGGTTGAAACGATTGAGGTGGGGGGCGTCGAGGAAAAGGCTTATGTCTGTGAGATCGCTCCCATCGGGGAGAGTGTCTGGGTCAGCGAAGGCGGCAAGATGATCAGGCTGGAGGATGAGAAACAAAACCTGATCATCACCCTGCTATCACCGGATGCCGATCTCCCGCCGGCGGGATCTTCCAGGGACAGTTCTTTTAAGGACTCTGCCCAATAGGGCGGCTGGCTATCTGATCTGCCTGATTGTGGGCCTGGCCTGAGCTCTGCTGTCCGGCAGGGGAGGCAGCAGAGGTTTGGGCGACCAGGGGGAAAACCACGAATGTTGAAGACGGGTTTGATCTATCATCCTGATTACCTGAAACACGACACCGGCCCGGGTCATTTCGAGCGACCGGCACGCCTGGAAGCCATCATGCAGCGCCTGGAGGCAAGTCCATTATTTCCACAGCTATCGCTGATCACACCCCGGGCAGCCACGGTGGAGGAGATCAAACGCTGTCATGCCCCCGAATATGTGCAGCATGTCCGGGAGGCCTGTGAGCGGGCTCCCGGTTTGCTGGATTCGCCGGATACGCCGGTGAGCCCGGAATCTTACCAGGTGGCCCTGTTGTCCGCCGGTGGGGTGCTGACTGCCGTGGACGCCGTGATGGCCGGAGAGATCACCAATGCCTTCTGTGCTATCCGGCCCCCGGGGCATCATGCCGAGTGGGCACAGGCCATGGGATTCTGTCTGTTCAACAATATTGCCATCGCCGCCCGGTACATCCAGGAGGTGCATAAGCTCTCCAGGATCTTGATCGTCGACTGGGACGTTCATCACGGGAACTCAACCCAGCACACCTTCGAGGAGGATGAGAGCGTTTTCTACTTCAGCATCCATCAGTATCCTCTCTATCCGGGCACAGGAATTCGCTCCGAGCGTGGCCGCGGTCGAGGATTGGGCACTACCATGAACGCCCCCATGAATCCCGGCAGCACAGATGAGGATTACCTGTGGGTCTTCAAAGAGCTATTTTTTCCGGAGGCCCTGCGTTTTGATCCCGATTTCGTGCTTATCTCCGCGGGCTTCGACGCCCACCGCCAGGACCCCATCTCGGCCACACAGATCACCGGGGAGGCTTTTGAGAAGATGACCCGCATCGTCATGGAGATCGCCGCCAACTGCTGCCAACAGCGTGTGGTCTCTATGTTGGAGGGAGGCTACCATCTGCCGGCTCTGGCCCGCTGTGTGGAGAGACACATCGCCGCCCTCATGTTCAGATCGGAGGTGAGATCAGCTCCTTGAAGACAGCGGGATCACATAAATTTGCCTATGACGTGGTCGGCCAGGGTGTTTGCGCCGTCGATTTCCTCTGCCGGTTGCCCCATTATCCCCGGCTGGATGAGAAAACCGAGCTGGTGGAGTTCTCCATGCAGGGTGGGGGTCCCGTGCCCACCGCCCTGGTGACCCTGGCCCGGCTGGGGGCCAGGACCTGCTATGTGGGCAGGGTCGGCGACGATGAGGGTGGGCGGTTCGTGAGAGAATCGCTGGAGCGAGAAGGGGTCGAACCCTGCGGTATGGTGGTAAGCCCTGAAGCCCGGACCACCCGGGCTTTCGTGTGGATCGACGGGCTCTCGGGTCTGAAGTCCATTGCCGCCGACAGGACCGGCTTAGCAGACCTGCGGTCCGGGGAGATCTCTGCGGAGATTATCACCGCCGGCCGGTATCTGCTCATCGACGGAAAAGAGACGGAGGCCGCGCTGGCCGCCGCAGAATGGTCCCGCCAGGCAGGGGCTGAGGTGGTTCTGGATGTGGGCAGCCCGAGGGATAAGATGGAACAGCTGCTTCGCCTCACCGACTACCTGGTGGTCTCGGAGAGCTTCGCCCTTGAGTATGGCCGGACGAAGGATGCGGCGGTGGCGGCCGGAAAACTGTTTGGATTCGGTCCCCGGGCGGTTGTGGTGACCTTGGGGTGCGGCGGGTCTCTTTGCCTCTCCAGGGAGGGATTGTTGCGCCAGCAAGCTTTTCCCGTATCTGTGGTGGACACCACCGGCGCCGGCGATGTCTTCCACGGTGGGTTTATCTATGGCCTGTTGCGAGGTTGGGATCTTCCCGCAACCATGAGGTTCGCCAGCGCCGTGGCGGCCATCAAGTGCCGGCATATGGGAGGCCGGGTGGGGATCCCCACTCTTGGGCATGTGGAAGATTTTCTGGCAGATGATCCGTCGAGACAATCTGGCCGGCCAGAAAACGGCAGATCTGATTGAAAAGGCCTGCTGAGGCACAGCTTTGGATTGTATCGAGGTCTGGAGCGAATATGCCAGGCAGATATTACATAGCGTTTCTCTTCTCCATCGTCTTGATTTGGGCGACCATATCTTTCGGCCTGGATCAGGCCCTCATCCTGAAGCACGCCGATCACGGCGAGTCTCACTGGCGCGACAAGAAACTGGTCACCATTCTGGAGGGCGACGTTCAGTTTGTCCACGACACCATGACCCTGAAGAGTGACCGGGCCACCTGGCAGCAGGATGAGGGAATAGTGGTCTTTGAGGGACAGGTGAGTTTGCAGGACACCGCCCAGTCGTTGCGGGCCCGTCGGCTCATCTATTTGCAAAAGGAGAAGAAAGCCTTGGCCGACGGCCAGGTGACCATGGTGGACAGCCTCAATAACCTGGTGCTCACCGCCGGCCACATGGAGTACGAGAGGGAAAAGAAGATTACCCGGGCTGTCTTCCAGCCCCAGTTGGTCATCCGGCGCGAAGACGGATTGGAACCGGTGATCATCCAGGGTCGTCATATGGAGCTCTTCTCCCGCCTGAAGGAGGCCGTTGTGGCGGATCAGGTGGTTATCTCCCGGGGGAAATTGGAGGTTCGCTGTGATCGGGCGCTCTATCTGGACCTGGAGGACCGAATCATCCTGGAAGGCAGTCCCGTGGCCCATGACGGCAAAAACGAGTTGCGCGGCGAGAAGATGGTTCTGTACCTTGAGAAAAGTGAGATCACCAGGATCGAGGTGCAGGGCGATACCTATGGGGAGTTTGTGCAGGCAGCAGATTCCACGGAGGGGAGCGTCGGTTGTTATCAGATGACCGCCGGCAAGATGTCCTTTTACCTTGCTCAGGAGCGAGTGGAGAAGATTCTTGCCGAGGGCAACGTGACCAGCGTTTATCTGCCGTCGGGGCCGGATTCGTCCGGCCATGACCGGAACGTGACCAGCGGCGACTTCCTGGAGATTTTCATGGATCAGGAGAAAGTGGAACGTGCTCTGGTACAGGGAGGCGCTCTGGGATACTATGTGTCCAGCGCAAAAGAGGGGGATGCGGCCGATACGGTTAAATATGGGGCTCAGGAAATTGATTACTCTTTATCCAGCCAGGAAATATCTTTGACAGGTGAGGCCAGCGTTGATTACGGCGAGATTTACCTCAGTGCTCATAAGATCGTCTATGATACCCGGACCGAAATGCTGACGGCTGGAGAGCGGGTTTTTTCACCGGAACAGGACACGACCGGCAGGGGCAGCCCGGTTTTAAAAGAGGGCGAAAAGGAGTTGGTGGGGTCCCATATGATCTACAATCTGAGGACCCAGAGGGGCCGGGTGGTTGAGGGGCAGACTGAGTTTGAAATGGGGCATTTTAGGGGAACGTCCATACGCAAGACAGATGAGGATGTCCTTAAAGCGGATCACGGCAAATTTACCACATGTGACCTTCCGGAAAATCCGCACTATTATTTCTACAGCCGGCAGATGAAAATTATCCTCAAAGACAAGATCATCGCCAAACCGGTGGTTCTGTACATCGGTCGCATTCCGGTGATGATTCTTCCTTTTTGGGTGTTTCCCATCAAACCGGGCAGACATTCCGGCCTGCTGATTCCCCGGTACGGGAGCAGCTATACAGACGGTCGCTATCTGAGGGGTTTGGGATATTATTTCGCGCCCAACCAATATTGGGATGCTACTCTCTCCTTTGACCTCTACGAACGGACGGGCTGGCTGATGGATCTGGGAGGACGGTATGCCATGCGCTATCGTCTGCACGGCAGCATTGCTGGCTCCTACAGGTGGGATGAGCGATACTCGGGGTCCGTCCTGCAGAAAAAGCGGCGCTGGGACCTGCGCGTCAGCCATTTTCAGGACATCACGCCCAGCTCACAGTTACAGGTCAGGGGCACTTTCATCGGGGAAAAGGACAAGAGCTATTATCAGGACATCAGCTATGATCCCTATCAGCGGATGAACAGAAATCTCCATTCTTTCCTGAGCCTGAACAAATCATGGTCCGGGGCCAAGACCAGCATCAACCTTGATCATCGCTGGGACATGGATTCCGATGTGACCACCCAGTACATGCCGACTATATCTTTTCAACGGTTTGAGGCTCCCCTTTATCGCCGGAAAAAGAAGAGCAACTCCGCGCAAACCGGGAAGCAAGCCTGGTACAACTCCGTGTATTACCGGTATTCAGCGTGCTTTATAAATAGCCAGAAGGACTGGAGCGAAGAGGAAGACGGACAAACCGTCGATAAACACGAGGGGCACCAGGCCGTGGATCAGACCCTGGGTTTGCGGGTACCCCTGACCCTCTTTGGACATCTGGCCCTGACCCCTTCGGCGACCTACCGGGAGACCTGGTTCGACAGGGATAAGACCGGGGAGAGATACGCTCGCCGAGGCGATTACGATGCCAGGGTGGGGGCAACCACCACTCTCTACGGCCTCATTCAGCCCCATCTGGGTCCGCTCATCGGCATCAGGCATGTGATGAAGCCCAGCCTGAACTTTTCCTGGCGTCCGGATTTCGAGGAGAGGGATGAATACTACGCCATTCCGTATATACACTCGGTGGGAGGCCCGCAGAAGTCTCTGGGGATGGGGTTGAGCAATCAGTTTCAGATCAAGCTCCGCAAGGGTGATAAAGAGCGAAAGTACAACGTGGCCGATTTGAATTTCAACACCAGCTGCAACTTTCGGGCCGAGACAAAAAAATTGAGCAATCTCAGCTCCTCACTGCGTGTTCATCCCTCCAGCAATTTACATGTCACTCTGGGCGCCCGCCACGATTTCTATGAGGCTGAGAGCGATGAGCTGAGGTTGTTTAGCCCCCGGTTGCTCTCTTTTAGCATCGACACCAGAGTGAACCTTAAAGGAGCGGGCCGGGGAGGCCAGTCTGGCTCGGTGGGGAAGGCCAAGGGTTGGAGAATGAACCTGTCCCATCGCTATTCCGAGAGCCGCAGCGGCGGGGGAATACGAAAATCTTCATGGTTGAACGGGACGGTGAGTTTCCATCCTACGACCAACTGGAGGGTGGATTACTCCGGCCGATATGATATCGTGGATAAAGAAATGGTTTCCCAGAGGATCGAGCTCTATCGCGATCTGCACTGCTGGGAGGCCCGGTTTGTGTGGGAACCAACGGGAATTCGAGAGGGTTACTACGTTCGTATCAATATAAAAGCCATGAAGGATATTAAACTTGAGCGCATAAAAGGTATTAGGGGATAGCGTGTTAGAAGGAAAGGCGGCTGGAAGCGCAGAGAGGTATCGAAAAAAATTTTTCTAAATATTGAGAAAACTGTTGACAAATAAGCTTTTCTGTGATATTTTGCACCCGTAAATAGCATTTGAACCGCAAAGGAGGTGAGAAGATGACTAAGGAGGAGATGGTTGCCAAGATTGCTGGAGAGAATGGTATTTCCAAGGCCAAAGCGGGCAGAACGCTGGAATCTGTTTTGAGTGGAATCACCATGTCTCTGAAGAGGGGCGAAAAAGTGACGTTTGTCGGCTTCGGCACCTTTTTGGTTGCCAATAGAGCAGCTAGGAAGGGTCGGAATCCACGCACCGGAGCAGTGATTAACATTCCTGCGGCCAGAGTTCCCCGTTTCAAACCAGGCAGCAAACTGAAGAGTGCCGTCAAGTAGCTTCCCAATAGAGATGGGAATTTAAAAGAGCAGAGGGTATCCTCTGCTCTTTTTTTTCCGAATTTGTTTTTTGAGGGGGAAGTGTCCCCCTCGCTGCGGCCAGCATGCGGCTTCGCCGCACCGGCTCGCTATCGGCGGCTGGTGCCGCCGATGCCGTCCTTGCTCATCCGCCGCGGCCGGTCGCTCGCCTCGCTGTCCTTCGCTACCCCCTCGTGGCGGGGTTCAGCGTGTGGAGCTTGTGAAGGGTATGGTGGAAAAATCCACTGTAGCGTCCTCACTCCTGTGAGGACGGCCTGGATGGAGCCGCAGGGGCAAGGAGCCCCTCCGGGACAGAATAGGCCTTCATAAAGCCTCTGGATTCCCGCTTGCGCGGGAATGACAAAAAAGAGGGAATGACATAAAAGAGGGATCTGGTCGAGCATCGAGCTTCGACAAACGAGCTTCGAGTTTCGATCTTCTCAGGGTGAGGCCACCCGACGGCACGGAAAAGCCGACAAACGAATTTCGCCTGACGAAAAAGGGTTCCCAAACGGAGTTTGGGAACCAGGGGGACGGTTCCCGGGTTTTTTCCGAATCTCGAATCTCGAATCTCGAGTCTCGGTCTTTTACTGCATGCAATTTAAAAGAACGGTTCGTTTTTCCTTGACAAAGTCTACTTATCTGGTTATAAATGAAGATGTCAAGCCTGTGAGCGGAATAACGTAGCCTTCACAGATTGAGAAGATATCGTCCGTTACTTTCCAGGCGGTTTATAAAGCGCTTAGCGGGCTTTTGTGGAAAGATCAAACATCTACAGATGAGGTGGCCTTGGAAATAGCCAGCTTTACATAGGAGCACCGATGATAAGATGGGAGCAGGTCCGTAAGGACCCGGAAGTAAAAGCAGTGATCAAAATGGCCGATCAGGCCATGGAGGTCATTGGATATACCGAACATGGAGAGCGCCATGCCCGGCGGGTGGCCAAGGGAACAGAGAGAATACTGCGGGAACTGGACTTTTCCGAGAGGGAGGTCAATTTGGCCGGCATCGCCGGATATCTGCACGATATCGGCAATGTGATCAACCGTGAGGCTCAGGCTCAAACCGGTGCTCTTCTGGCTCATTCTATCCTGTCCCGCATAGGGATGAAGCCGGCGGATCTGGCGGAGATTATGGCGGCCATCGGCAATCACCATGAGGAAGATGGCAGCCCGGTGAGCAGGATCTCCGCTGCTTTGATCCTCAGCGACAAGGCGGATGTGCACAGCAGCAGGGTGCGGAACCCCAAATTTATCAAGTTCGACATCCACGACCGGGTCAACTACGCCGTGAAGAGATCGACCCTGCGCATCGACAAGAAGAATAAGACCATCACCCTGGCCCTGGGGATCGACATCGAGATCTCCCCGGTGATGGAGTACTTCGAGATATTCATGTCGCGTATGCTGATGTCCCGAAGGGCGGCAGAGCTGTTGGGCTGTACCTTCCAGTTGATGATCAACGGGACCAAGACCGTGTGAGTGGGCGGTGTCTCTGACCGGGGAGGCGATGAACCGCTTTTTCCGGGTTCGAAGAACGGGTATGAAAAGGGGAGTCCATGAACATGCAGTACAGCACTAAAGAGATGGACCA
>DAOVRJ010000225.1 GCA_030628225.1 Candidatus Zixiibacteriota bacterium
AAAAAGGGATTGCTTCGCGGAGTCCCACCTTGAGCGAAGCGAAGAGCCTAACATAAACTCCGCGAATTGCTGGCAATGACTTCAAATCACGAACACGAAGCACGTCCCCCCAAATTCTAACCTCTTTTGTTTTAGCATGGATACGCTAAAGAGGTTCCGCATGGTGAAGAAAAGACACTACCAACCCAGCAGACAGATAGGCGTCGGTGGGCTGGAGATCGGCCCTCTGGAGAGGAAGTACGTCAATGAGGTGCTGGACTCCAGTCGCCTCTCCCATGGACCATTCAGTCAGCGATTCGAGTCTCTCTTCGCCGGGGAGCACGACTGCCGGTATGCCTGTTTTCTTAACAGTGGCACCAGCGCCCTGCACATCGCCCTGGCAGTGCTCAAGGAGCGGCATGGCTGGCAGGATGGCGACGAGGTTCTGGTCCCGGCGGTGACCTTCATCTCCACGGCGAATATCGTCATATACAACGGGATGCGCCCCGTATTCGTCGATGTGGATTCGCGCACCTACAACATGGATCCTGCTCAGATGGAGGAGAAGATCACCGGGCGAACCCGGGCCGTCATTCCCGTGCATCTGTTCGGCCTCCCGGCACAGATGGACGCGATCATGGAGGTGGCCGACAGGCGAGGTCTTCGCCTGATCGAAGATTCCTGCGAGACGATGTTCGCCACCTGCGGCGGGAAAAAGGTGGGATCTTTTGGCGATATAGGCTGCTTTTCGACCTACGTCGCCCACATCCTGGTAACCGGGGTGGGAGGTTTCTGCACCACAAATGATCCTCAGCTGGCCGTTATGCTTAAAAGCTCCATGAATCACGGGCGGGATGAGATTTATCTGCGCATAGACGACGATAAAACGGAGGATAAGCAAAAACTCTTCGAGATGGCCGCCCGCCGCTTTCGATTCGTCCGCTTCGGCCACAGCTTTCGGGCCACGGAGTTAGAGGCGGCCATCGGCCTGGCCCAGCTGGAGCAAAAAGAGGAATTCCTCCAGCGCCGCCGTCGCAATGCTCTGATCCTGACCGAGGGACTGAAGCATCTGGATGATCGCCTTCAGCTGCCAACCGTTCCGGAAAATCGTACCCACGCCTACATGATGTTCCCCATGGTCCTGCGTGACGCGCCCAAGAGAGAGCTGGTGAACTATCTGGAGGAGCGGAAGATCGAGACCCGGGACATGTTGGCGCTGTTGGACCAACCGATTTACCGGAAGATCTTCGGCGACATGGGAAGCAATTTCCCGGTGGCTAATTGGATCAACGAATCCGGGTTTTATGTGGGCTGTCATCCGTATTTGAAGCCGGAGGAGTTGGAGTATGTGGTGCAGACCATTGGGGAGTACTTTGGATAATCGGGGACCGGGGTTCGCGATCCGTAGGTTATAGCGGCGCCTCTCCTGAGGCGAAGAATGAGCCACAACAGGAAAGAGCAAGCCCACATGAAAACAGGGAGAGACAGCATGGATTCGGGCAGTCATAACAAGCGCTGTAGCGTCGCCTCTCCTGAGGCGACGAAAAAACCGGACTTTAAAACCTGGGGCAAATCTCGCTCTTTGAGATTGCCGGATTTTGACTATGCCTCTCCTTGGATAGTGTATCATGTAAACATTAGGTCGAAAGATAAAAAGAGAATCTTTCGCAGTTCGAGCATTAATGAGAAGGTTGTGGAGGTTTTAAAAAGCTCGGTCGATCTTTATGGCTATCACTTGCTTTCTTACTGTTTAATGCCAGACCATTTGCATATTCTTGTCCAGGCAGGTGAATCGCCAAAGAATTTAGAGAGCTTCGTAAGAGGATTTAAGTCGTACAACTCCAAACTTGCCAAACAGCATCTGTGGCAGAGAGGTTTTTACGAGCGCATCTTGAGAAAAGAGGAAAGTCTCGCCGATGTTGCCCAATATATTCTCGACAATCCTGTGAGAAAAAGGATTGTAGAGGATAGTGAGCAATTCAAATGGTGCGAGTTGCTGGTTGAGGATTTTGGCAATGACTCCAGTCAGAAAAGGCCGTCCTCACAGGAGTGAGGACGCTACAACGGGTGACTATAATCCTCGACTCTCGAATCTCAAGTCTCGAATCCCGATCTTCAAGGAGCACATCATGAACGTCTTCCAAGCCATCAAAACTAGGAGAAGTGTACGAAGCTACTTAGACAAACCCGTGGAGGAGGACAAGCTCCTGCGTGTCCTGGAGGCTGCTCGTCTGGCCCCCTCGGCCAATAACTACCAGGAGTGGCGGTTCGTGGTGGTTAGGGATGATGTGACCCGGCAGAAGCTCATGGCCGCTGCCAGGGGACAGGGTTTCGTGGGCCAGGCTCCGGTGGTTATAGTCTGCTGTGCTCAGACGGACGGCCACGTTATGACCTGCGGCCAGAAATGCTACCCCATCGACGTGGCCATCGCCATCGACCACATGACGCTGGTCGCGGCGGAAGAGGGTCTGGGCACCTGCTGGGTGGGGTCCTTTTACGCGGATCAGGTCAAACAGATCCTGGGCATCCCGGAGAGCGTCCCCATAGTGGAGTTGCTGACCCTGGGCTACCCGGCTAAAACTCCCCAGCCTACCGAGAGGCTGTCCCTGGGCGAGATCGTCAAACACGAGCGCTGGTCTGATTGAGAGGGGTCAAGACGTAGAGAAAAAGGTGTGCTTAGGCCTCCTCGCCCCCCTGCGGCACGGTTCCCGCTACGTCGCCGGGCAGCGCCCGGGATGGCCTGTGCACCCGGCAGGTGGCGCAGATGTGCTATCGCTTGGCCGAGAGCGGTAGTGCGGTGCGGATCGAGCATACGCTTGATCGATAGTGACGGTAACTCTGGACGCAGGAGGATCAGGGTGCTCAAGAAATTGGATCATGTGGGCATCGCCGTTGAGGATCTGGATGAAGCCCTGAAAATGTATCGAGATGCCCTGGGTCTGGTGCCCGACGAGATACTGGAGGTCCCGGAGCGGGGTTTGAGGATTGCCTTCTTCACCCTGGGCAATATGCAGCTGGAGCTTTTGACCAGCACCGATGAGCGGGGAGATATCGCCTCCTTTCTCAAGAGAAACGGGCCGGGTCTTCATCACCTGGCCTTTCTGGTTGAGGACGTGGCCGAATCGTTGAGGCGCCTGAGGGAAAAAGGCGTCCGCTTGATCGATGAGATGCCCAGGCGAGGGGGACGGGGCAATAAGATAGGTTTTTTGGATCCGAAAGCGATGGGTGGGGTATTGGTGGAGCTTTGCGAAGCTCACGAGTAGTGACGGCGGTAGGAAGTGAAATGAAAAATGCAAGATGAAAAGTGAAAAATGAAAAATGGGAAAATCAACTAAACTCAGCTTTTACGAGTCTCAAGTCTCCATTCTCTAGTCTCTGCCCTCAAAGGAGTCACCATGCGAGACGTAAAACCCAACATGACCGATTATGAGAAAACCCGCCAGGAATTCAAGCTGGAGGTGCCCGAACACTTCAATTTCGGGTTCGACGTGGTGGATAAGTGGGCCGAGGACCGGACCAAGCTGGCCCTGGTCATCGTGGACGAGGCCGGTGAAAACACGGATCGATATACCTTCTGGGACATGAAGAACCTCTCCAACAAATTCGTCAACGCGCTCAAGCGCTATGGGGTGAAGAAAGGGGACCGCATCTTTCTGATGCTGGGCCGTGTGCCCGAGTGGTACATCAGCCTGGTGGCCATGTTCAAGATGGGGGTGGTGGGCATGCCGGCCACCATTCTGTGCACCATGAGGGATATCGAGTTCCGGGTCAATCAAGCTAAGGCCGTCATGGTCATCACCGATGAGGAGGGCGCGGCCAAGGTGGAGGCGGTGCGGGACCGTTGCCCTACCCTGAAGGCCATGGTAATAGTGGGGGGGCAGCGCAAGGGATGGCAGAATTTCTGGGAGCATGTGGACGAAGCTCCGGCTCAGCT
>DAOVRJ010000071.1 GCA_030628225.1 Candidatus Zixiibacteriota bacterium
GGTGTCCCTCATTCAATTTATCAGCTGAAACGGTGGTACAATCTCTTGCCCAGCTGCCCAGAAGAAGATCGACGATCTTTCCCCTAACATGGCAGCAGAACAACTCGCCAGCCCGGAGCCATTCGCGGGGCAAGTGATAAAATCCGCGGGTAATCTACGGGGGAAGTCTTAACTTTTCAGTTTTTTCAGCTCCTCAAGGATGACCGCTTTATCCAAAAAGGCGATTCGTTGATCTTCCACGATTTGAAACCGCTCGTGCCCTCTTCCGGCCACAACCAGGACGTCCCCGGGCCGGGCCAGGGTCAAGCCGCGGCGAATGGCCTGTCGGCGATCGGGCACCACCTCACAGGAGGCCCCCCGGACCACACCTTCCTCCACGTCCCGCAGAATCTGCAGAGGATCTTCAGACCGTGGATTATCGGTGGTCAGGATGACCAGGTCGGCCATTCTGGAAGCCACCTCTCCCATCTGAGGTCGTTTGCCATGATCTCGATCTCCCCCACACCCGAAGACGACCAACAGACGACCCGGGGACAGCTCCTGGACTGCAGCCAGCAGACGGCTCATGGCCTGAGTTGTATGCGCATAGTCTACGATAATTGAAAACCCTCGCTCAGACTGCAGGGTTTCAAACCGACCGTCCACACCGCTCGCGCCTTCCAGCCCTTCTCGAATCACATCCCCGGGCAACCCCAGGGCGATCCCGGCAGCGACAGTCGCCAGGACATTAAAGACATTGTAGCGACCCAGCAGATGAGACGTGAAATGAATAGACCCCTGGGGCGTACTCACCTTCATCTCGGTCATCTGCGGAGTGAGCTTAACCCGGAGTAAAGAAACGTCTGCTTTTCCCTCTGCGGAGAAGGTGATGATAGGAACCTTGGTTTTATCCATCATGAACTGAGCATTGGGATCGTCCCGATTGATCACGGCATGAGCGCCTGGCCCTCGTAGCCTCTCAAACAGCAGCGCCTTGGCATCCCGGTAGCTTTGAAAATCCCCGTGAAAATCCAGGTGGTCCCTGGATAAGTTGGTGAAGACACCCATCTCAAAAGGGATCCCAAAAACCCGATCCAGGGCCAGTGCGTGAGAGGAAACCTCCATGACCACGTAATCGTTTCCCTGGGAGATCATCTGGGCCAAAATCTCGTGAAGCTCCAGAGCCTGGGGAGTGGTGTACTGAGAGGGCAACGTCTTTTCTCCGATGAAGGTGCCCACGGTGCCGATGAGCCCGGCACGATACCCGGCCGACTGTAACAGAGAACGCAGCAGGAAGGATGTTGTGGTCTTGCCATCGGTGCCGGTGATGCCCAGCAGTTTAAGTCTATCCGCCGGCCGTCCATACCACTGAGACGATAAAAGGGATAAGGCCTTTCTGGAATCTTTCACCCGTATGGTGGTCGTCGCACCCCGGATCTCCTCTTGGTCCACGACTACACCCACGGCTCCTCTCTCCACTGCCGAGGCAATAAATCGATGACCATCAGTGTGTTCGCCGCGGATGGCCACAAACAGTGTTCCGGGAGCTACGCGGCGCGAATCATAAGCGATGCCCTGAATCTCGATATCCAGCGGACCGCTGACCTCTTTCTCATCCAAGGCGGATATTAGTTTATTCAGCTTCATGGCTTCGAGACACCCTGGTAACATGATGAGGCCACAGCCATCAGACTCTGGCCACCACCCGAGGGCGCGCATTCCAGATGGCACACGATCCCCTCTCCGATTGAACTGCCCGCCTTCGGCGTTTGTCTGACCACCAGACCGCTGCCGGAAACTCGTACGGCCAGCTCCTTTTGTCGCAACTGCCGGATGGCCTCTCTCATGGTCAACCCCACCACATGGGGGATCTCAGACGGCTCCGACCCCCGGGCCCTCTGATCGCCCAGATGCACTAGAACCGTCTCCCCCCGTGCCACCAACAGACCGGTCTGAGGCTGCTGATGGTAAACCCGCAACCCGTCTCCTTCCAGCTCAGCCACCAATCCTCTCTGCTGGAGTTGATGCACAGCGGCGGAACTATCCAAGCCCGACAGGCTGGGCACAACGACCATCTGACTGGTATCTCCAGGTTCCGATGTCATCAAACAAAGGTCCGCACAGGGTCCCTTGGGTAAATAAAGGATACGCTCTGCAATTCTGCGAAAGATGGGCGCCGCAGCCCGGCCCCCCGAGTGTGGGCTCCTGGGCTCATCCAGGATAACCAGGCCCACCAGCCGGGGAGATTCGGCCGGGAAAAATCCACAGAAGGAGGCCACGAACTTGTTAGAGGAAAAACCCGATCCATTCTCCTTTAGCTTATAAGCCGTTCCCGTCTTCCCCGCCACCGTCAGGCCCTTCATGCGGGCCATTTTCCCGGTGCCGCTTTCCACCACCTTTGCCAGAAAGAACCTGAGCACAGCGGCTGTCTCCGGGGAGATCACCCGTCGAACAGGAGATGGTGAGAAATTTCGAACCACGTTCCCTCGTCCGTCGACGATATATCGGACGATGAGTGGCTTCATCAAGGTTCCGCCGTTGGCCAGAGACGCATACGCGCAGACCAGCTGTAGAGGTGTGACGGCCACCTCGTGGCCGATGGCCATGGAGGCCAGAGACATGCCGGACCAGGTTTTGGGGTGGGCCAGGAGTCCTTTCGCCTCTCCCGGCAGTTGGATGCCCGTGAGGTTGCCAAACCCAAATGCCCGGGCGTAGTCAAAGAAGATCTTCTCCCCCAATTTCCTGGCCACCTTAATGACGCCCACATTGCTGGATTTCTCGATGACCCGCTGAAAGGTAAGCCAGCCGAATTCCTCCACGTCGTGGATGATTTTACCGCACACCTCAATCTGGCCCTCTTCGCAGTAAATGATGTCCTCCGGTTTCTGGGTTTCCTCCTGCAGAGCAGCGGCGGCGGCGACAATTTTAAAGGTGGAGCCGGGCTCGAACATGTCCGTGATGGCTCGATTCCTCCGCCATTCCGGAAGGACACGGCCAGGATGATTCAGGTCGTAACGGGGCTCATTGGCCATGGCCAGAATCTCTCCTGTTACCGGATCCATGAGAATGACACAGCCAGCCCTGGCCCTGGTATCCTGGATTCCCCTCTCTAATTCTTGTTCGGCGATTGCCTGATAGGTAGCCTGTATGGTGAGAACAAGGCTGTGGCCATCACATGGCTCCTCCCGTGGGTATTCCGCCAGGGGAATCTTTCGGCCACAGGCGTCCATCTGGACGACGGCCCAGCCATCTTCTCCGCAAAGCTGCTCATCAAATTGAAGCTCCAGCCCTTCCAAACCACTATTATCCACATCTGTGAAGCCGATGATCTGACAACCCATGCTCCGGCCCGGATAAAACCGCTCCATTTCACCCAGGGCGTAGACGCCGGGAATGCTCCACGACTCGATAAGCTCACTTTCCACGGGGCCCATCTTTCTGGTCAACCACACGAAGGAACCTTTTTTATAAAAATTACGGATAATACTTTGGGAAGGCCGGTTCAAAAATTTACCGAACATGTCACCCAGCCGTTGGGGATTTTCGATCTCCTGGGGAACGGCGTAATAGGATTTTACCGGGAGATTGAAAACCAGCTTGGTCCCGTCTCTGTCGTAGATATTTCCACGCCGGGCGTTCAAAACCAGCTCACATCTGTGCTGGACCTTGCTTTTCCGGCAATATTCGCGATTGTGCAAAATCTGGATGAAAAAAAGCCTGCCCACAAGAGAGGACCAGACACAAAAACCCAGGGCAATGACCAGCAGTGTCCGTCTTCCCTGATTGCTGTTCAACGTATACCTCCATCACAGTGGGAGAAGATGTATTTGATTGTCCACGGGCCGATCAAATTATGGAAAGGAGGAAATTCACTTGTAAAGCCGCACAATTTGCTCCTGGGAGGGAAAGATGAACCCAAATCTTCGGGCCGCGCCCTGCAGATGCCTTGTTTCCGAGAGACGTAGCAACTCCACTCTCAGATAACCGTTATGGGCCTCCAGTTTGACAATCTGTTCTTCCAACTCGGTAATTGCTATTTGCTGCCGGAGCACTTGCACTCTCTCCCACACATACCCCACCGTGGCGGCTATCCCCACCAGAAGAATTAGCAGAATGATCTGCGGAGAATGTGCCGACCTTTTCTTCCGACGGCCAGAACTACGGAGATATCTTCTCCCATTCAATCGGGTCATCTTGCTCCTCATGAGCTGATCTTCTGCGCAGCTCTTAGGCGAGCTCCCCTGGCTCTTGAATTGCGCTCTACCTCCTGGACCGTTGGTCGAACGGCTCTTCGGGTGAGCACCTTCAGAACTTTCCGAGCACCGCAGACACACTGGGGAAAATCTTTGGGGCACTGACAAACCCCGGAAAAACGGGCGAAAAGCTCCTTGACGGCCCTATCCTCCAGTGACTGGTAGCAGAGAATCACCAACCGGCCGCCTGGTTTCAGAAACTCTACCGCCGTCTTCAAACCCGCTGGAAACTCCTCCAGCTCACCGTTGACCTGGATGCGAATGGCCTGAAAAACGCGTGCCAGGCTCTTAATGGCCTGAGGCCCGGGAACGGTTCGCCTAATAATGTCGGCCAGTTGCAGAGTGGTCTCGATGGAAGCCCGCTCTCGCGCCCGGATGATTGCCCGGGCAATTTTACGCCAGCGACTCTCCCCTCCGTTGTCCCGAATCATACTGGCTAAAGCTCTTTCGCCATATTCATTGACAATCAACCTGGCCGTTGTTCTCTGGGACGTATCCATCCTCATGTCCAGAGGACCGTCCTGAAGATAGCTGAACCCGCGTTCAGGCTCATCTATCTGAAATGAAGCCACGCCCAAATCGAACAACACCCCATCCACCTGGCGGACATCCCGGGATCTGAGCAGATCACCCAGCAGCGCGTATGGCGAGTGGAACAGAGTAATCCTGGAAGACCAGCGCTCCGAACACTGCTGAAAGTGGACAATGGCTCGCTTATCGCGATCAATGCCGATGAACCTTCCCTCAGCAGTCATGGCTCGAAGAATTGCCATAGCGTGACCACCGGCGCCCAAGGTGCAATCCACATAGATGCCGGAAAGATCTGTGAGCAGATAACTCACCACTTCATTTGCCATGACGGCCGTGTGCGTGAGGTAGGAATGTTTCTCCGGGGAGGGAGAGATTGCCCGGCGGGTGGAGGTAACCATTTGCCGCTCCGAGCGCTGTCGTTTATATTGACCGCTCTTACAGAGGTAGGATTCTTATAGCAGAGCGAGATCAGGAATTATTATCCGGTTTCTCTCGAAAGATTTGTTCTGCCACCTGTTCGTAGCTTCCGGGACCTTTCTCTATGTATTCGTCGTAGGTCTCTGGTCTCCAGATCTCCATATGATCGAAGACTCCTATGATGATGACATTTTTCTCGATGCCCAGCTTGGTGATCAGATTCCGGGGCAGGCTGATTCTCCCCTGGGCGTCGACCTTGGAATCAGACGCATGGGAAGCGATAGTCCTGATGTAGAATCGCTCTTCCGGAAGATCGCTGGAGAGCAGGTGTAATTTTTCCTCGATTCTAAACCACTGTTCAGGAGGGTAAACGTAAATGCACTGGTCCAAGCCCAGGGTGATCACATATCGCTCCTCTGACGTGGCCCCCGCTGCCTTGCGAAATCTTGCCGGCACATTGACCCTAGCTTTCTCATCAATGGTATAATCATAACGGCCGTAAAAGGATGCCATGAGGAACCTCTGAAAAAATAATTAACCCACAACTACCCACTTTTCCCCACCAGCATAGTACAACATCATAGCTACTTTGTCAAGGAAAAATTTCTGTTTTTAAAAAAATTTTGGGGGATACTTAACTGAAGGGATTTTAACGGGATTCAAAGAGGAAACGGGGAAGGAAAGCGGCCTAAAAAACGGGGGAGAAAAACACTTTTAATCTGCATGCTAAAAGCCTGATGGGCAGAGAGAAAAGAAGCCCCAGGCCCAACATCCAGGAAAATACATAATCCAACGGTTTACTCCTGTATTTCTTGAAATACCGGTAACAATCCCGGTGCGAAGCCACGAGCATCCTCGCCCGAGCCCGACCAATACTGGAACCCGCGGCGTGAACCACCTGGGTTGTGGGGAAAAAGATGATTTCCCAACCGGCATCTTTCAAACGCCGGCAGAGATCAACATCGCTGAAAAACATCTCCAATTGATCATCGAGAGCTGTGATCTCCTCCAGGGCAGATCTCCTCAGGAGAAGACAGGCACCCATGGGTTGATCCACGGGGCGAAGTTGTCGGTGATCGAAATAACTCATTCGCCATCCTCCGAAAATGCGACTTCGGGGGAAAAGCATCCTTAGGCCAGTAAACTCCCACAGCATCAAGCGGTAAGTTGGAAACTGACGACACGAGGGCTGAATCTGTCCATCGGGGAAAAGCAACTGTGGTCCCAGGGCACCTACTTGAGGATGAGCCTCCATGTATTGGACCATCTCAGCCAGAGCTTCTGGCTTCATCACAGTATGTGGGCAAAGCAGAAGAATGTATCGACCAGTGCATTTCGCTATACCAAGATTGCAGGCTCTGGTGAAACCCAGGTTCTTCTCGTTTGGGATCACTCTCACGATGGGGAAATTCCTGGCTATGATCTCTCGGGTCTCATCCATCGAGGCGTTGTCCACCACGATGACCTCCAGGGACAGAGTGCTCTCCTGTTCCTGAAGAGAAACTAAACAGGCCTCTATATGCTCCTGGCTATTCCAGGTGATGATGACCACAGACAGGCTCATAATTCACCACTGCTGGCGGGAACAGACCCCTCGCTCTGACCGCCGATTTCATCCAGACCTCGGCCCTGTTTCCGCCATGACCTCCTGAGTCCTTTCAGGTAATGAAAGACGATGAGATAGTCAAACAGAATTGCGGGCACGTAAAGAGGGTTAAAAAACCTGACCAGCAAGACAACAAACGCTCCCAGGGGTCCGCACAATGCCAGACGGAATAGAGCTTTCTTAGCAGTCATGGAGAAGGGCTCGGAGAATAGAGCCACCGGCTCCAGCAAATGAGCTTTGACCAGCCTTTTGAGCTCTGGATGCTTGTGCAGTATGATGGGCAAAGAACATTCCCCGTAGGTCACCATAACTCTGCAGAGCTCGGGGACATCTCGGTAGTCCATGCGATGTGTGCACGCCCTGGACGCATAGACGAACCTGGCCCCGGCCTTGTCCAGTCTATAGCCCAGCTCTAAATCCTCGCCGCCGAACTTGCGAAATCGCTCATCGAAAAGGTTTACCTCTATCAGAAAATCCCGCTCCACAGATACGTTGTTAGTGATGAAATAGCGAAAGGGAATGGGACGGCCGGGCTTCAGCTTGTGAACCCCCCTGGAATCGAGATAACGAACCAGCGCCGTGGACCGCACCCCCGGGGCTCGGCGAACATTCCCCAGCACGACCATTTTATGTCCCTCTGAGTGCCCTCGCATATGGGCCATCAGCAATTCCGGTGCCGCCTCCATGTCATCGTCTAAAAAAACCACCACCCTCCCCCGGGCCTGGCGCACACCCGTGTTCCGGGCCGCGGCTCGACCCTGGTTGCTCTGGTGACAAAGCACGCGAAGCTCAAGATCGAGGTTTGCCGCGGAGAGAAAGGACGCCGTCTCATCTTCCGATCCGTCGTCCACCACCACAACCTCGAAAGACTCTCTGGGATAATCCAGGGCCTCAAGGGATCCCAAGGTGGCCTTCAATTGGGACAGTTTGTTGTATGTGGGAATGACGATGCTGGCATCCATGGTCCGTGTCCGTCCCCTCAGGGAATCGACTTCTCCCCCGCTCTTTCCTCCAGCCAACCCAGCCGACGATAATACCCGTATAGTTCTTTGATGACCACCTTGATATTATGGCGTCGCTCCACCCACTTTCGACCCTCTCTTCCCTTTTCCTCTCTCAACTCCGGGTCATGGATAAGCTGGACAAGCCGGTCCTTCAAGTTTTGGCCATCCACGTTGATGAAAGGGTGATCAGGAAGAAATTCCTCATACTGGGGAACCATGTTGGTGCAGGTGGGAATACCCATAGACAGCGATTCCAGGGAGTTCATCCCGTATCCCCATCCACCCAGGTTGGAGATCTGATCGACGAAGATGTCGCAGTTGCGTTTTAAGCGCAGCGCCTCCTGATGCGTCCTGTTCTCGATAAGCACAAGCTCAATTCCATGCTCCTCCTCCAGCTCCCGACAGACCTGGATGATCGTGTCTGAACCCTTGAAATAGCGATTGGTGGGAGCATGGCCGATCCTCCGAACTTTGCCCTGATGCTTCCGGGGGACGAACTGGGAGGTGTCGATGGGCAGGAAGAGATAATTCATCCGCGGGTGCATGGACATGAGATCTAGCTCACAGGTGAGATTGAGATCGCTGATGGCGTCGATTTGGGAGATCACGCCCCGCTGTCTCAGGTCAGTTCCGTGGTAGCTGCAGACGATCTTCTTGCCCATGGCCTTGAGCCGTCTGATGATTCGCCCATCACGGAAAAAACCCAGCCCGCTTTCCAGATGGTAGATATCGAAGTCCAAGAGGTGATATCTCTCGATGGCCCGGTATATTTTAGGTGTCCAGATGGCATCTCGAGCCGGGAAGAATAATCTCTCCGCCAAATTGGCCGGTCTCCACGTCGGCGGACAACCGACCAGAGGCGTATAAGCTCCCTGTTCTCCGTGTGTTTGATAGGTCAACCGACGAAGGGCCAACAGGCGCGGCTTGGGTCCCACCAACGGCAGGTCCAGACAGATGTCCTCAGAATACCCACTTCGCGACCTGAATAAAGTGACCAGCCGGCTCTCATTGCCCATTTGCTCATGGGCTCGAATAAAAAGTCCCAAGGCTCCCGTATAGTGTTCCGGAGCCAGGTACAAGATCTTCAACATGGGTCTTCTTGCAACTCCCTATACTGAGTTATCAGCCGGGTCTCCATTTGAGACCAGTTATACTTCTGTTCAATGGCCTTCATGCCTCGCCGGCCCATGGCTTGCGCCTCCTGCGGGTGTTGTAGAAGATAGCAAACAGCCCGGGCGATATCCTCTACATCCGTCGGATCAACCAGCAGACCGCAAAAAGATCCTTCGACAATACTCGCCATGGCAGGCAGCTTGCTGCCCACAACGGGCACCCCGCAGGCCATGTATTCGAACAGCTTAACGGGCAGGCTCTCTCTGAAAACTGAGAGGAGCGGGAGAATGACCAGACCAACCTGGCTAAGGGCGATGTAATCCGGCACCTGCTGGTGGGGAACGGGCTCCAGAAGCTCCACAAGGTCGCTAACCTGCTCGTCGCGAATCAACCTTAACAGCTCAGCCCGGTACGAGTCCCCGAAAATGGGACCTAGCAGAATCAACTTGAGGCCTTGGATCTTCCGGGAGGCAAGCTTAGCAGTCCTGATGAGCATGGGGATGTCGCGCGCGCTGCCTATCTGCCCATGATACATGATAATCTGGCTTGACCCGTATTTTCGCCTTAAAGCCAGAGGAGGAGCCTGGTCTCCGGCAAACATATTGATCCGGGGGTAGTTATAAATAGCAACAACTCGCCTGGCGATCTTTGCATATCGAGAGACGAGAAGATCGCTGGCCACAAAAACGGCATCGGCAACCCGAACCAGCAATAACTCGACCAGGGAAAAAACGGCTGCCAGAAGAGCCGACACCGCTCGTGGCCGGCGGGAGAAATCCCTGATCATCTCCGGAAGGTGCTCGTGGATATCGTAAATGATCCTGACGCGATAGAGAGCCTTTAAAAACAGTCCCAGGAACAATAGCTGTGGTTCGTGCAGATGATAGAAATGAGCCCGCTCTCCTCTGGCCGCAAGCCACACTCTCCACATAGTTAAGATGGAGAAACGGGCTCCTTCCACCACCAGCACCTTAATTCCCTCCACCTGGCAGATCTTCCCGGAACCAACGGCCAGAACGGTCACCTGTTTGTATGCCTTTTTGAGGGACAATGCCTCTTTGAAGTATATGCGATCATCCAGGGGATCATGTCCCCAGGTCACCATACAGACCTTCTTGTTCACCATGGCCTCGACCGCCTCAGCTCAGGCCCAAAACACCGCGCAGACGGTTCCACTCGGCGCGGGTGAAAAACCTCATCAAGGTTAAACCCAAGGGGTAACCCACCAACAACAACAGTACTCTCAGAGAAAGGGACTGGCCAAACCACTTCCAGGCCCCAAATACCAGCGCGGAGACAAAGACTATTTTGGCCAGACGCCCCAGCTGGTAGCGAACAGGGTAGAACCTCTGCACCGTCATATAAAGAGCCAAAACCATGGCCAGATAGCCGAAAAGAGTTGCCCAGGCCGCCCCCATCATCCCCCAACGGGGAATCAACAAACAGTTGAGCAAAA
>DAOVRJ010000251.1 GCA_030628225.1 Candidatus Zixiibacteriota bacterium
CAGGTTTCCCAGCTGAGCCTTTCCCTTGATGCCGAAAAGTCCCTTGACATTCTGAGAATAACCCACGAATTCGGTGTTGGGAAGAGCCAGAGTGGTGTTGCCGGCCTGGATCTCCTGGATTATCTCGTCCTCCTCGCCGGTGTAGCGAATCTGAATGCTGTTCTCCAGATCATTATCGCGTTCGCTGTCCTGATCCACGGAGACGGTAATCTTGCTCCCCACCGTTCCCTCGATTGTAAACCGGGACTTCTGTTCCATATTCAAGGAAGGAAATTTGGAGGGCTTGGTTGTGGCCGTCTGCTGCAGGCCCTCCGTCCACTCGCTGCGACCGGCGAAGCTGACCCTTCTCATGCCGGTGACCTTCAGACCCGTCCCGCCCTCTCCAATGATACTCCTGAGGGCTTTGGGAAATTTCACCGGAATCTGAATTTCAAACAAAGACCGCCCATCCCCATCTCCCTCCTGCTGCAACCGGGCTCGATTGAAGGTTCTCCAGTTTACCCGCAGGCCCCAACGGCCGCGCAGGCGTAGATATTCGTCCAGGCTCATCACCAGAGGAACACTCAGATCCACGCCGGCGACTGTCTGCTGCAGCCACACCAGGTTGAACTCCGCATCGATGGATACAGATCGCCTGATGTTCAGGGCATCACTGGCTAACAGTGCTAGAGTAGTGTCTTCAAGCACAAGATTCCCCGTCGGTGGAGGTACCAACGGGACCACCACCCCACTCAGACCAGTGAGGTAATCGATGCCCACACCCGGAACCGAAGCAGGGACAAACAAAAGAAAAACCGCCATAAAAGCCAGAATCAAGGATGAAATGGCGGCTCTGTTGCTTACATTCTCCTTAAGGACCACGATCAAGGTCTCCGTTTCTTTCAGTCCAGCAGCGAAAACGGGCATGCCACACGAAGCTTAAAGGCACGTTCCGCCCATATTCCCGTAACCTTTACCTGTTGGCCATGCTACCTCCTGTGCGCAAGAGATTTGTATTAAAAATAGCAAAAACCCCGGGAGATGACAAGCAAAAATTTGGTCATCAGACAAAAAATCTTGTGCTCTAAATGAACTTATCGTATATTATTTTGACCCAACGAAGGAATATAAGGTTTGAAATAAATCTGGGTGGTCATAAGAATCTGTGAGTTTTAGAGGATTACGAGAACCTTGATCCTGGATGCTGGATCCTCGACCCCCGACCCCCTATCCTTGATCCTTGATCCTAGCAGAAATTAAAATGCAAAATAAAAAGTGCAAAGTGAAAAATGCAAAATGGGAAAAGCAGTTGAACTTTTCCTTTACGAACCCCGGATCCCGAACCCCGGTTCCCAGTAATTCTCGAATCTCGAGTCTCGAATCTCGGCCTTTAACCAGGATCGGTTTTTTCAATTGGTCTGGAACGTATCATGCGGATCTTGAATATCTATATCCTTAAAGAACACGTCGGTCCCTTCCTGTTCGGCTTCTTTGTGGTCACCTTCGTCCTGATCATGGATTTCATCATCGACATCATGGACCTGATCATCGACAAGGGACTCCACGTCTGGACCGTCCTGGAGATCTTTGGCCTCAATCTGGCCTGGATGTTGGCTCTCTCGCTGCCCATGGCGGTGCTGGTGGCCTCTCTGATGGCCTTCGGCCGCCTTTCCTCAGACAACGAGATCACGGCCATCAAATCCAGCGGCACCAGCCTGTACACCATCATCGCTCCCACCCTTTTGATGTCGGTGGTTCTGGCCTTCGGGATGATCCTGTTTAACAACCACGTTCTGCCGGAGTTCAACCACCGGGCTCGTATACTGATGTCCGACATCAGCAAAAAAAGGCCCACTTTGACCTTCAAGGCGGGCATCTTCCTGGATAAATTTCCCGGCTACAACATCCTCATAAAGAAGGTGGACGAAAGGCGATCTGAGCTGGAGGACATCACCATCTACGACCAGCGGGGCGCAGAGTCACCCGCCACCATCGTGGCCAAGAGAGGCACTTTGCAGTTCTCCACCGATGGCAACACCCTGAGGCTGGACCTGTACGATGGGGAAATTCACGAGGTGGACCATAAGGATCCCCGCAAGTACCGGCGGGTGATTTTCCAAAAACACACCATCTACATCCACGATGTGGGCACCAAGCTGGTTCGCACGACCTCTGAATACCGCGGCGATCGGGAGATGAGCTCGCAGATGATGCTGGAGAAAATTGCCGGGATCACGCCGGAGATCGAGGAACATCGCCGCCGGATGAACGAATTGGCCCTTGACGGTGTCCAACGGCTGCAGTCGGTAACTGTGCCTGTGGGGAACCCCGGACTGCTGAAGACCAACCAAACCATCCTGAACCAACTACGGGCCGAGCTCAGGGCTATCGATCACCTGGAGAGGCAGATAAACAGATATCTGGTGGAAATTCACAAGAAGTTCTCCATCCCAGCCGCCTGCATTGTGTTCGTCCTCATCGGGGCTCCCCTGGGGATCATGGCCAAAAAGGGCGGCATAGCCATCGGCACGGGCTTAAGCCTGGGGTTCTTCATCCTCTACTGGGCCTTTCTCATCGGGGGCGAGGAATTGGCCGACCGACGGATCATCTCGCCTCTCTGGGCCATGTGGAGCCCGAACATCCTCATCGGAGGAACCGGCGTCTACCTAGTAAGGCGTATGGTCATAGAAAGCACCTTCATCTCCTGGGGTTGGGCAAAACGCCTGATCCCCAGAAGATTCAGGAAAACCCCTCTTCCCGGACAGGTTTGACATGAGAATTCTGGACAGATACATCGGCCGTCGATTTTTCTCCACTCTGCTCTTCGGCCTGCTGGCCTTTTTAGCCATCTTCGTGGTGGTGGACCTCATTGAGCACCTGGACACCTTCATCGATAAGAAGGCTCCTGCCCTTCTGGTGGTCCAATTTTACCTGTATTTCACACCGTACATTGTCCTGCTGACCTTACCGGTGGCCATGCTTTTGGCCAGCCTGTTCTCGATCAGCTCCATGTCCCGCCACCACGAGCTAATGGCCATGAAGGCAGCGGGGGTTAGCCTGTACCGCATCCTGCTGCCCATATTCCTCCTTGGTTTGCTGGTCAGCCTGTTCAGCCTGGCCCTGAGCGAGCTGGTGGTCCCCTACACCAACCAGAAGAAGGGCCATATCTACAGCTGGCAGATCAAACGGCGATCACAGCAGCCCAAGCAGATCAGGAGAAATCTCTACCTGCAGGGAGCAGAAGGGCGCATCTACTACATCAGGGAATACGACGGGCAGAAAAAGGTGGGACGCGGCGTGCTCATCCAGCGGTACGAGGATGGAAGGCTAATAGCCCGCATCGATGCCCAGGAAATGGTCTGGGAGGAAGAGGTCTGGATCCTCAAGAACGGCCTGGCCCGTGAGTTCGTGGGTGGAGAGGAAAAGGCCATTCCCTTTGACCTGATCAGCCACCCCGATCTGCAGCAAACTCCCCAGAGCCTGCTCA
>DAOVRJ010000100.1 GCA_030628225.1 Candidatus Zixiibacteriota bacterium
GCTGGAAGACATACGAAAAACTTCTCTGGTAGAACAGGCGTCTCGCCTGTTCCATTTTCCGCAGGGGCAGGAGCCCCTGCGGGGAAAAAGAAAAGCTCAAGTTCAAACCGGAAGTCTGGGTTATAAGGGTAATAGACAACCTCCTTAAAGCTTCTCAAGAGGAATTGGCGATTGCGGATGGTTCAAAAAAAATCTATCTTTCTCTTCTCGCTCTTGTTCAAGACGCGCTTTCCATTCAGGAATCTTTATCATTATTAACATTCTCTTTCGCCGAATAGAGCTGTACCAATTCTCACCATATTGCTACCTTCCTCTATAGCTATCCTAAATGAATTGGTCATACCCATGGAAAGATATTGCATCTCTACATTGGGCAAACACAGTTTTTTAATTTTCTCAAATATTTTTCTCGTCACCCGGAAATAAGGCCTTGAATCTTCTGGATTTCCAAAACGTGGACCCATGGTCATTACTCCCATAATTTTTATCTGGGATAAAGAAGAAATTTCCTGTATTAAATCTACAACCTGTTCTGGCATTACCCCAGTTTTTTGTGGCTCTTCACCACTGTTTATTTCCATCAATACGGGCATAATTTTCCCGATTTGTTTACATCTCTTATCAATCTCTTTGGCTAACCTGACTGAATCAATGGTTTCTATCATAGAAAATATATCGACTGCATTCTTAACCTTATTTCTCTGGAGATGGCCTATCATATGCCAATGTACCTGCTGTGCCTTATCACCCAACTGACTACATACAGTTCGAGCTTCCTGCACATAGTTTTCACCTATATTTATAGCACCAGCGTCGATAATCTCTTCTATCTCCTCTGCAATTCTCGTTTTTGCCGCCACTATCAAATCCACATGTTTTGGAATAGACTCTCTTAAGCGTCTATAGTTATCTGAAATTTTACTTTTCATTTTTGGGGGTCTTCACAAGAATTTGTGGGTCAATTTAGATGTATAGTGAACCATAAGCTTCTATCAAAGAGCCAAAGCAAACTTTCTGGATTTGTTTCCCCTACAACAATACATGAGGGGAAAACCGCTTGGATACGCGCTCCCAAAAGGTTTGTGCATACGAAATAGAAACAACTTAGCCTAACTCTGTGCACAGGACAACCGCAAGGAACCGTCTCTTTTCTGTAAAAAGGCTATACCATACAATAAGGATCAATCTTGATTTCTTCCTGTTTCTTTCGTCTACCCTGAAAGGAGTTCTTCTTTCTAAAGGTGAAATGCAACAGCCCAATTTATGGGATAACGTTCACACTTTCAGCATGTTAGACAATCACTACACCCACAAATTCGTGTGACGACCCCCATTTGGACTACTGAGAACAACTTGCAACAATTGTCAAACTTCAGTACTTGGAATGCCTTTCTCATAAATTCTTCATAAGTTAGCTGTCTTTCATGTACCTTCTCGCTCCACACGCTCCCCTCTGTCCCACAAAACCAGCAGATATGAAAATTTTCGCTATACTCATATGGTCTTTGTTCAAATTCTCACCATTGTCTGTATCAAACGCAACTGACAATTTCATTTTCTATTTACTTTTGCAAAATTCAAAATGATTCCCTTATCGTATTTATCATCATGAATCAATTTATTAAATATTTGCTGCTCAAAACAAAAGTTTGCACTTTCTATCTCTTTCATAATAGTTTCTAATTTCATCTCTGAGAAATTCCATAGCGGTTCATCTGATTTACAGTGCTTCGGATACACTGAAAGAAGCCCGCCAATTTTTAAAATTTCATAGATTTCTTTATATACTTCTCTCCTTTTTTCCGTTTCCATGTAATGCAAAACATCATACAGCAAGATAACATCAACCGGCTCGTTCTGCAGATAATTTTTTAACTCTTTTAACGTCTCTACGGGCACTACGTTTTCGAGATCCAGCGACCTGGCCATCTGCATCAATTGAGCTAAAACTTCTCTGTCTTTGTCTACTGCAAATATTTTGCCTTCCTTTCCCACTATTTTTGCAACTGGAATTGTGTAATTACCAGCTCCACAGCCAAAATCCACCAGGACTTGGCCCTTCTTAACGCCTACTTTCGTTAAAAATCCTTCACCTTCTCCGTTTAACCACCTCTTAACATCATCCCCCATAACCTTTTCTCGCTTAGATCGTTGAATAAATGTAGAAAAGACAAGTTCCTAGGATGCCGCGATAGATCGCAGATGCTGAACGAAAACGAGAAACTCCTCATATGGCTCCGCACCACTCATTGTAAACTCCAAAATACACAAAACTATCCGGCGAGACCAGTTCGTTTTTTCAGCTCCACGGCCACGGCATAAAAAGCGCCCAGAGGAATCCGCCTAACTGGGCCTCTTCCCCAGGGAGCAACCCTCAACGAGACGGGGACACCTGCCTGACGCGCCACCCGGCGGATCATGGCACACAGGACTGGCGCCGAGTAGAAACGGGTCTGGGAGAAGATCGTCGGCCGGAATATCGCCCGTATCCTGCGGGAAAGAGCCAGGGGGCTCAAGGAGTTCAAGACACCCAGCACAACTCTCTC
This sequence comes from Candidatus Zixiibacteriota bacterium, assembly GCA_030628225.1. Taxonomy (GTDB): domain Bacteria; phylum SM23-81; class SM23-81; order SM23-81; family SM23-81; genus DAOVRJ01. The sequence goes on from DAOVRJ010000100.1 coordinate 2,547, forward strand.
CCTGCTCACCCGCATGGCCTCCGCCAGGGCCATCTCGGGATGTGCGGTGGACTCCAGGGTGGTGATCATGGCCGAAACAGGGAAGCTTTTATCCGCAAAGGGAAGCTTTTCGGCTTCTCCCCGGCAGTAGAAGATCCCATTTCCGGAGAGCTCCCTGGCCCGGACCAGCATCCGTTCCTCCAGGTCCAGACCCCAGACTTCCCAGCCCAGCTCCCGGAACCATCGGGTGAAATGGCCCGTCCCACAGCCGATATCCAGCAGGCGGCCTCCCCGCACCGGGCCGAGAAGCCCGGCTATGAGATCCTTCTCCAGCGCGTCGTACTTTTTCCCCGGGGGCGTTCGATACCACGCCTCATAGCTTTCGGCCACATTTGCCCAGTTGGGCTGTGCCTTCGCCACCGACCTCAATCCCCCGCCAGGGCATAACTGATCTGACGCCAGAGCTTCTCGATCTCCTTGGCCACCAGCCCGCTGGAGTACTCCACCACCGTCTTACCCTGCACCATGGCCTTGGTAACCACCGTATCATATGGAATTCTGCCCATCAGCTTCAGCCGGCGCTGTTGACAAAAGGTCTCCACCTGGGCGGTCAGCTGCTCATTGATATCGAATTTATTAACGCAGATGAATGTCGGGATCTGAAAATGACCGGCCAGGTCCACCACCCTCTTCATGTCGTGAATCCCCGACAGCGTCGGCTCCGTCACCACCAGCACGGCGCTGGCGCCGGTGATCGATGAGATCACCGGACAACCGATCCCCGGAGCCCCATCTGCCAGGATCAGATCCGATCCATCCTCCTGGGCCAGCAACTTGGCATTCTGGCGAACCAGAGCAACCAGCTTGCCCGAATTCTCCTCGGCGATGCCCAGCTTGGCATGCACCAGCGTGCCGAAGCGAGTATCGGAGATGAACCACTCGCCGGAGAGGTTTTCACGCAACTCTATGGCCTGCTCCGGGCAGAAGTGAACGCAGACCCCGCAGCCCTCACAGGCTATCTTATCCACCACATAATCTTCGGAGATGGCCTGGTAGCGGCACACTTCCCGGCACTTGCCACACTGCGTGCAACACTCAGCATCGATAACCGCCGATTTGCCGCTGCGAAATTCCTCCCTGTGTCTGATATGCGGTTCCAGGAGAAGGTGCAGGTCGGCGGCGTCCACATCACAGTCGGCCATCACTTTGTTCTTGGCCAGTGCGGCGAAAGAGGCAACGATGCTGGTCTTGCCAGCTCCACCCTTGCCGCTGATAACTACCAACTCCTTCACGCTTTCACCTCCTCAGACGCAGACATGGTCTCGATCTTATCCATAAGCATCTGGAATTTGTCCTCATACTCCGGCGCCACATCCAGAATCAACTGTCCCCGGGAATATCCCCGGGCAATTCTCCGGTCATCGGGAATCTCCATCAGCAGGTCAATTCCCTCCTGGCGGCAATACTCAACTACCTTTCGGTCACCGACATCGGCGCGGTTGATGATCACCGCATGAGGAAGCTCCAGGGCTCGCACCATGCCCACGGCCAGCACCAGGTCATTGAGCCCGAAGGGCGTTGGCTCGGTGACCAGAATGCAGATGTCGCTGCCCCTGATGGCCTCGATGACCGGGCAGGAGGTCCCCGGCGGAGCATCGATAATGCTGGTACCCTGATGGGAAACGCGCTCCTTGACCTCTCTGATCAAGGGTGGAGACATGGCCTCTCCTACTCGGAGACGGCCATGGACGAACTGAATTTCGTCGGCCCGTCCCTGCTCGATAACCCCGATCTCCCGCGGCGTTTCACAAATGGCTCCCTCAGGGCAGACCAGGGTACATCCGCCGCATCCATGACACAGCTCGGGAAAAGTGAGCACCTTCTCCTTGATGCACACGATGGCGCTGAACTCGCAGATCTGGCCGCACTGGCCGCAACCGGTGCATTTCTGCTCGTCAACCTGTGGGACCGGCAAACTAACCGTCTCTGTCGTTTCGATAATGGGCTTGAGGAACAGGTGACAGTTCGGCTCCTCTACATCGCAGTCCAGTAACTGAACCTGCTGACCTTTTCTGGCCAAATTCATGGCCAGGTTTGTGGCCAGGGTCGTCTTTCCCGTGCCTCCCTTTCCGGAGGCGATGGCTATGATCATATCGCAAAACCCCTCATATTAAAAGGACCCGAAATCCATGCCACAGGCCAAACCATCAACGCTTCAGGGTGATGACCTGGCCGACCCCGTTCTGGATGTAATTCTCCCCGTATGCCTCCCGGAACATCTTTATAGCCTCTGGGCCGGTGCAATGGCAGGGGGAAACCTTGACCACACCCAGGTCCTGAAACTTATCCAGAATTTCGCCAACCCGCTGGCGAAAGGCTCCGCAAAGGTGAAATCCTCCCATCACTAAATAAGCAGATCCCTCCCCGATCTCACAGCCTCTCTCGATCACCCCGGTGATGCCCGGATGGGCACAGCCGGTGATGATGGCCAGTCCCTGGCCGGTTTTCAGGACGAGGGCCTGCTCGGGGATGACGTTGCCCATCTGCCCTGTCAAAAAAGCCCCCTGACAGATCTGTTCAGACTCCCTTATAACCACCAACTGGGCTCCCGCATCCGTCACCTTTCGTTTAAGAGACCTGGGAGAGGAATCCAGTAAATATACCTCTACCTGGCGGTTCAATCCGAGAAAATCGGCCAGCCCACCTGTGTGATCGCCGTGAAGGTGCGAGAGGACCACCACCTGGACTAGCTAGGGATCCAGACCCAGTTGCTCCATGTTGGCCAACAGGATATCCCCATCTGCTCCCGTGTCGAAGAGAATGGTCTTCTCCAGCCCCTGAACCATGCAGGAAAATCCCCAGGAGGGCGTCAATCCCTCTATGAAGGCGTTGTTATCGTAGACGGTTGTGATGGTAATGACGTCCCTCTCGGTGCCCTCTCCAGACAGACCTCCAGCAAGAACCAACAACATCATGCCCAGGCACGAAATCGCCAGCCGAAGCATCCCCAAACTCCTTCCCAAACCTCTGTCAGTGCTTGAAGCAAACTCCGGATACACTGGGAACTATTTTCCCTTCTCCATCTTGGAGATTCGCTCCTGAATCTCCTTGAGCTGTTCCATCATTCCCTGGGCCTGGTCCTTCAGCATGCTCAGCTCCTGATCCTTGGTCATCTGGGGAGCAGGACCTCCCCCAGGAGCCCCGGCCATCCCGGCGCCCATCCCTCTTCCCATGCCCCGACCCATACCCATACCCCTTCCCATACCCATGCCCCGACCCATACCGGGACCGGGCATCATCTGCTGGGGAGATCGAGGGGTAGCTTGCTGGCCCGCTGCATCGCCGGCCATGCCAAATTTGCTGTCCACATTGGGCCCGGTGGCTGCTGAGAAAGCTCCGGCCTTGAACTGCTCCACGGCATTCTTGACCGGACCGCTGACCCCGATGATCACCTGAATTCCGGCAGCGCCGAAAGTCTGAAAAGCGTTGGGACCGCAATTACCCGTCAACACCGTCTGGACTCCCCGCTGGGCCAGAAACTGAGCCGATTGGATTCCAGCACCTCCCCCAAGGGCAATGTTGGGATTCTCAATGGCCTCAAACTCCATGGTGTCGGGATCGACGACCAGAAAATAAGCACAACGGCCAAATCGGGCCTCCACCTGGTCATCAAGGGTGGGGCCTGTGGATGTCAGGGCAATCTTCATGAAATGTCCCCTCTTTTTTCATGTGATCGGGCAGGTCCCCGTCGGACAGGAACCGCTCGCCGTGGTCGAGCCGCCAGCCATACCAACGTTCGGGACTGATAAGAGCTTTCGCACATCCTTGCTTCCACACTTCTCGCAACGGTGTCCCTTGGTGGAATTTGCCGAACTTTCCAGAAATTCCGTAACATGCTGGCACTTCTCACATTGATATTCGTAAATGGGCATTATCCTCACCTCGATGTAACAAGCATGGCTCTCAGGGGAATACCGGTCATCCCCCTGAGAGCCGGACATACTACTTTTTCTCCTCTTGGCCAGCCGCCTCCAACTCCTGGATCCGCTTGTTGATATCCTGGAGAGCATCATCAAAATACTTGGCCTGACCTTTCAGGCCTTCCAGCTCCTGCTCAGAGGTCATCTGAGGAGCATAGGACTCGCCAAATGGCTGGTATGGCGACATACCGACCCCATAAGGTGCCCCACCAGGAAAACCTGCTGCGGAGTAACCGAAGCGCCAACCGCGACCCCAACCACCCCGACCCCGGAAACCGCGTCCGGGAATTGGACTTACGTACCCGGGCATATTGTAGCCGGCACAATATCCGGCGCCACGTCCGGTCATCGGCCCCATCCCCATAGGTCCTGTTCTATCTCCTCCTGGCATTTTCTTATCCTCCTTTCAACAAATTTTCAAAAAACCACTACCAACCCCTACCAAACCACCCTCGCCCGCGACCTGCGCCACGTCCCCAACCACGGCCGAAACCCATCCCAAATGATCGCGCCGGGAATCCACGTCCGTAGAAACCTCCGCCACCATAGGGGTATGTTGCCGGGTATCCCATTGGTCCGAACGGAACTCCGGCACGTCCCCAGGAAGGGTTCATGTATCCAGGGGCCGAGTAACCAGCACAGTAGCCGGCTGCCCTGCCCGTCATGGGCCCCATTCCCATGGGTCCTGTTCCGTTTCCTCGCGGCATCTGGATCATCTCCTCTCTATCTGTTTGAAGTTCTCCCAAAGAATAACCCATCGGCACACCTCTGCGGCCCACGTAGCCTCGAATGCTGGAGTTATCCTCTCTACCTGGACTCTTCAAAACGCAGTAGCCCAGACCCTGCCCCGTCATCGGACCTGCTCCAGCAGGCCCTGTTCCATCAAATCCCGGCATTGCCAATCACCTCCCTCTCATTCCCTTGTGGCCTGAAGGCCATCGTTCTCCTCCCAGCTCACTGGGCCCGGGTCATCATCGCCCCGCAGCCGGGACAGGTGATGCTGTTACAGGGCGCTCCTCTCTTGTGGGGCACCGTCTTGCCGCAGTTGGGGCAAACGCAGTTGCCTCCAAGCCCCAGGCCAAAACCTCCCATCCTGCCTCCTCCTCCACCCTGACCCACTCCTCTGCCGGTTGCTGGACCCTTTCCGGCAGGGCCCGTTCCATCACCTCTTGGCATTTGACTCACCTCCTGTTTTTTCACAATCCTTCAGCGCCTGATGCAACGTGTCCACGGCCAGCTTGGCGCAGTGCATGTGCGATTCCGGCAGTCCACCCAGAACCTTGAGCAGCTCCTCCTGGCCGATAGCGACCGCCTCTATCAGGGTTCGCCCGGAAACCATCTGGCTGAGCATGCTGCCGCAGGCCACCGTCGGCCCGCAACCATCCGTTAAAAATCCAATCTCCGCGATCTTATCCCTGTCCAGCTTCAGACCGACATACATGGTGTCGCCACATGGACCGGTGATGGTGGCCTTTCCGGCTGGATCCGGGATCTCCTTCAGGTTTTGAGGCTGGAGATAATTGTCGATCACCTGGGGGGAAAAGATCTTACGATCCTCCTCCAGGATGAGCTCCTGCAGCTGTTTGGCCCACTGATGGAAAGGTTTGTTCATTCGTCTGGTTCCACTCACAATCTGTACATCCCTTTACCTTTGATCGGCTGTTGAGTTCCCTCTATGTCCGATCTCCCTCAACCCTCGCCTCTTTAACGATATGACTGCCTTCCTGACAACCCAGATCCCGGGCCAGCACCGGGCACTTGACTCTCAGCAGGTGGAAGATATGTTTGTTCACCTGGCTGAGGGTCTCATAATTGCCCTGTCCTTTGGAGATGACCACATCGACGGTTTGAAATTTCTGGCGGAACTCCTCCGAGCAATCCTCCAGGATGGTGCCTGGCGCGTTGGAGCCGTTATCGATGACC
>DAOVRJ010000216.1 GCA_030628225.1 Candidatus Zixiibacteriota bacterium
AAGAGTGGTATTGGCAAGAGCGAGTGTGCCCTGGATCTCGTTGAACGTGGACACCGACTGGTGGCGGACGATATGGTGAATGTTGTCAGGAGAACCCCGGAGATCATCATCGGCTCCGGCAGCGAACTTCTGGGACATCATATGGAGATCCGCGGGATGGGTATTATCGACATCGAGAAGCTGTTCGGCATCAGGGCCATCAGGCTGCAGAAGCGGGTTGAGGTGGAGGTGCGCCTGGTTTATTGGGAGGATCAGGACAATTATGAGCGATTGGGATTGGAAGATCGATATACCAAGATCCTGGGGGTGGAGATCCCCATCGTGACCATTCCCATCTCCCCGGGCAAGAATATCACCGTTGTTTCCGAGGTCGTGGCCATGAACCACATGCTCAGGGTTTTCGGCACTAATCCGGCCCAGGAGTTTCAGAAGCGCCTCATGGAAGCCATCCATCGCAAAAAGAAGGAGAGCCCCCGGGAGCGTTTATCTCGCGTGGAGGGAGACCTGGAATGAGGGAAGAGGTGTGCCAATGGCCTTGAAGAACACTGAGATCAAGGTGGGTTCGGTGGTGGTAATCGCCGCCGTGATTTTCATCCTCAGCCTCCTGTGGGTGAAAGACTATGGCCTCAATGGCGATCGATACGAGCTGACGGTTACCTTTCCCACCGTCGGCGGCCTCACCGCCGGTGACCCGGTGCGCGTGGCCGGGGTGAGGATGGGGGATGTGAAGGAGATACGCCTGCGAGCCGCCGACGTGCTGGTGACCCTGTCCATGAACGACCAGGTGCAGCTTTCCGCCGACTCGCAGATTTTCGTCCGCGAGCTGGGCCTGATGGGCGAGAAATTCGTATCCATCGAGCCGGGAAGCGATCCGGCCCCGCTGGCGCTCGACCAGCCTGTCATGGGCCACTACCAGGAGAGCATTTTCGAGGTGTTGGACGGGGTGGGAGAACTGCTGCAGCAGATCAAGGCGGTGGTCAGCACCATTAACCGGGTCGTTGGCAACCAACAGGCCCAGGCCTCTATTCAGGAAAGCCTGGAGAACATCCGCAAGTTCAGCAAAGTTCTGGCAGATATGTTGGACCAGCAGGGGGGAGACATGGTTGGAGCTTTGCGGGATTTGCGCTCCGCCTCCAGGGGCTTCAGCGATCTGGTGGGAGCCAATCGGTCCCGGATAGATTCCACCATAGATCAGTTTCATCAGGTCTCAACGGATCTGGTGAAGCTGACCCGGCAGCTATCGGAGGTCTCGGCCACCTTCAAAAGGATCACCGACAAGATCGAGAGGGGTGAGGGGACGCTGGGGGAGTTCGTGCAGGATGAGACTCTTTATCGTGACATGAAAAAGACGGTCAAGAATTTAGATGAGCTGATCCTGGACATCAAAGAACACCCCCAAAGGTACCTCCGCCTGGAGATATTTTAAATATGTCAAAGCGGATCACCCTGGCCCTGGGCATCCACAATCACCAGCCGGTGGGCAATTTCGATTTTGTCCTGGAAGATGCTTACCGGAAAGCCTACCTGCCCTTTCTGAAAGTTCTAGAGGGGCATCCCCGCATTCGCATTGCTCTCCATTACTCCGGTTTTCTCCTGAAATGGCTGCGCAGGAATCACCCCGATTATCTGAAGACTATCAGGAACCTGGTGGGACAGGGGCAGGTGGAGATGCTCACCGGCGGGTTATACGAGCCCATTCTGCCCATTATCCCCGATGCCGATAAGGTGGCTCAGATCAAAGGGATGAGCAGGCTTGTTCGCCGGGCCACGGGATTTCGGCCGGCGGGCATGTGGCTGGCGGAGCGTGTGTGGGAGCCCCATCTTCCTCTGCCCATTGCCCGGGCGGGCGTGGAGTACGCCGTCATCGACGATGCCCACTTCAAGTACGCCGGTCTGGCCGAGGAGGATCTCCTGGGCTATTATATCACTGAGGAGCAGGGGGCTCTGTTAGCTTTGTTTCCCATCAGTCAGAAGCTCCGCTACGCCATCCCCTTCAAGGAACCCGGGGAGACCATCGAATATCTTCGCCGCCTGGCCACCAAGGATGGCCGGCGGATCATCGTCTTCGCCGACGACGGAGAGAAGTTCGGGTCCTGGCCGGAGACGCACAGGCATTGCTATGAAGATGGGTGGTTGGAGCGGTTCTTCGGCGAGCTGGAGGCCAACGGGGATTGGATTGAGATGCTCACCTTCGCCGAGCTGATCAGGACAAGGACCGCACTAGGCCGCGTCTATCTGCCCACGGCCTCCTATGCCGAGATGATGGAATGGGCCCTGCCGGCCCAGGCCATACCCGCTTACGAACAGTTTCAGCAGAGGCTCAAGGAAGATGGGCAACTGGAACGCTTCGGCGTGTATGTGCGTGGTGGTTTCTGGAGAAATTTTCTGGCCAAGTACCCGGAAAGCAATAATATGCATAAGAAGATGCTGGTCGTGAGCCGCAAAGTCATGGTCCTGAGCGAGAAAAAGGGTTGCCGGCCGTTGGTGCGCCGGGCCCGGGATGAGCTTTTTCAGGGCCAGTGCAACGATGCTTACTGGCACGGCGTCTTCGGGGGCCTGTACCTGAACCATCTCCGCTCAGCCGTCTATCACCATCTGCTTGAGGCGGAGAAGATCGCCGACGGGGCTCTGCATCCGCAGGATGAGTGGATCGATGTCCAGAAGGTGGATTTCGATGGCGACGGCGCAGATGAGATCCTGGTCCACAGCGCGGATCAGAATCTCTACTTCGCTCCTGCCGAGGGCGGCTCCCTCTTCGAGCTGGATTACAAACCACTGGCGGTGAACCTGCTGGACACCTTGGCCCGGCGGGAGGAGGGGTACCATCACAGACTGAGGGATCTGTCCGGCTCTCCTGAGACGACAGGAGATGTGGCCAGTATACACGACCGGGTGCAGGTCAAGGAACAGGGGCTGGAGAAGCTTCTTTGCCACGACTGGCACCGCCGGGTTTCCCTGCTGGACCATTTTCTGACCCCGGGGACCTCTCTGGAGACCTTCTCTCGATGCCAGCAGTTGGAGCAGGGCGATTTCGTTAATGGGAAGTATGAGTGCCAGCTGCGCAGCCGCAAAGATCGCCTGACCGTGAAGCTGTTTCGCCAGGGCCATCTGTGGCCCGGTGGGGAGGCCGTTCCCTTTTTAGTCTCCAAGACGGTGGATATGCCGGCCAGGGGCTCTGCGATGAAAGTCCGCTACCGGCTGGAGAACCGGGCCTCGCAGGCCGTCTCCTGCTGGTTTGGGGTGGAGTTCAACTTTGCCCTTTTGGCCGGAGATGCCCCGGATCGCTACTACTGGATCGACGGAGCCACGCTCAAAGACCGGTGTCTGGCCAGCACGGGAGAGACGCCCCGGGTTCGCTCTTTTGGGCTGAAGGATGAGTTTCTGGGCTTGGAGATATCCCTGAACCTGGACAGGCCGGCCACCCTGTGGCGGTTTCCCATCGAGACCGTCTCCCGGTCGGAGGGCGGCTTCGAGCGGGTCTACCAGAGCTCGCTGGTTTTTCCCAACTGGAAGCTGGAGCTTGGGCCGGGGGAGGCCTGGACAATGAAGATCGAACAGGCCATTGTTCAGCTATGATCGTCTGGTTGTTGAATCGCGGAGGTCGCTGCTTGCTGAGTGGTGGCCTTTTTTTTGGGGAAAAGAGAGGGGTTAGGGACCCTGGAAAGACAGGGGTTAGGGGTCAGGGATTAGGGACCCCACCTCCATCCCCCAATATGCAACTCACTGTGGTAGAAGATGGTTTTCTTGTTTTCCCCTAAACCCTAACCCCTCTACCCTAAACCCTGGTGGGGAGGGGTTGGGAGGGGGAAGTGTCCCCCTCGCTGCAGCCGGCGTGCCCTGGGGCCACTGTAAGATACTTCCGCCGGGAACTCTCAGTAATAGTGAACGACTCAATTAAAAGGGACACCTGTATACCCTCTGATGTGGCCCCCGATGCAAAATGAAAAATGCAGAGTGAAAATTTCAAATTTATCTTGCACCGACTACTTGCTCACCTATTATCTTAAGGGTTTGACTCTCATTTTGCATTTTTCACTTTTCATTTTGCATTTTTCAATGCGCATTTTTCAGAATGG
>DAOVRJ010000004.1 GCA_030628225.1 Candidatus Zixiibacteriota bacterium
AACCGGGTAGTCATGGAGATGAACATCGTACCGATATTCACCTATCGGCAAATCGCTGAATGTATGCAGAAAGATAAAAGATTCGCTAGCTTCGAACGTCAAATTTTCAGCCTTGCGGGAACAGACCCGCTAGATTTGATGGCCGACAAGCTGTCATAGTCCAATTGACAAGGTGCAAAGCTGGGTACAGCCGAAAAAGAGGTTCGAAAGATGCTCGACAAGATTCCAGACGATACATCCTTGGAGGATATCCAATGCCACATATATGTTTGCCAAAATGTCGAACATGGGCTGAAAGATATCAAAGATGGCCGAACTCTAAGTCAAGAAGAGATTGAGTGACGGATGTCCAAATGGCTCGAAAGATGAAGTGGGCTAAGGAAGCGTAGTTTCGTGCTGAGGCATTAAACCATGTCGATGAAAAAGAGTAAAAAACATTCCAGACTTGATGTAGTACTAGGTGTTGCTTGGTACAGGCCAGAACAATGGAATCGTCTTCTTGAGATAGCAGCGGACCGTGATGGCCTCGAAGACACCTATGAAGAATGGCTGCGCTTCGCGGAAAGAAGCCTTCCTCAACTCTCCAGACATGGAATCCTACCCCAAAAAGTTGATATTGACGTTGAAGAGTTATTGCAATGGTGCAATGATCAAAATTGTCCCGTTAATGCGAGTGCTCGTGTAAAATTCGTAGCTGAGAAGTTAGTTCAACAACACAAAGTTGATGAAAAATAGCTTGACCCCCTAATATTTCGTTTTACCTGACCTGTGTTCCGCTCCTCTTCGTGCAGACAGGAGAACTTTATTCTTAGCTTGACTAAACATGAGAGAAGAAATTAAGCAAAACTATAGCTCCTTGCGGATGTTATCATCCACAAGGAAAACGAAGAAAGTTGCCTTGGATGATAACATCCACGGTGAGCAAAAGTAAAAAGGAGTGTTGAAGTGGAAAAGATGAGGTACGTATACTGGAAAGATAAAGATGTGTGGCTGGGTTATTTCCAAGAATTCCCAGACTACATGACGCAAGGAGTGAGTATTGACGACTTGAAAGAACACCTTGCCGACCTCTATAAAGACTTAACGAGTGGGAAGATCCCCGGCGTTCGCCGTGTCGCGGAGCTTGAGGTGTCGTGAAAAGAAGAGATTTGATCAAACAGCTTGAAGCGAAGGGCTGTCTCCTTATCCGCCATGGTGGGAGGCATGACTGGTACCAAAATCCAAGGACGAAGGTGTCTCAGCCCGTGCCACGACACAGGGAAATCAATGAACGCCTGGCTAATCACATCATCAACATGCTGAAAGATTACGGTGGATAACAAGCCTCTGGGGCAAACGCCCACCGCTCCTTGTGGATGTGATCATCCACAAGGAGAGCAGAGAAAGCTGCCGTGGCTGATAACATCCACGGCGAGCAAGAGGAGCAGATGAAAAATCGAAGGGCAATTCAAGAGCGTTACCTTCGCGATGCAATTCCGGTTCGTCTAGGCGGTCTGGCGGCAGATCTGGCGCGGATTCAGTCCTTTTCGGACCATCCAGACCATCGGGAGACAGTCGAAAGCTTACTAGAGGAAAGCGCCCTGTTCATCGAGTGGACGGCTTCTGAGTTCGAATACGATGCGTGTGTCCAGCTAGCTGAGCTTCAACATCTGCTCGTTCGCTGGCGTCGCACCTGGGCGGAAATCTGGGCAAATGCATCTCTGCGCAGCGAAATCGCTCAACAGGCAGGGGAATGGTCACGGCGGATTATGAAAATTGCGGGGCTCTTGCCTGAATCAGGTTGATATATGCGGCTCCAAATCTTCTCCGTACCATGGAATGCTCTTTCAGATAGAAAGAAGAGAAAATTGCCGTGGATGATAACATCCACAGCGGGCAAGGTACTGCATTGATCTCAGAAAGACGACCATATGATTTGTTGCGCACTGACACGAGCATTTACGGTCGCAGTAATAATAGTGGTCCTGGCCAGTATCGTCGGTGCGGCCGCGGACATGCCCCCCCAAGGTATAGTCATCGATGGTCTGTTCGGCGACTGGGCCGGTGTAACGCCCATCTACATGGATAAGGTCGGTGACCAGCTCGATTCAGAGATCGACTTCGGCGCCCTTAAGGTGGCCAGCGATTCCGCACGTATCTATCTCTATCTTGAGATCGGGGTGGAGCGGAACCTGCAGAACGACAACGAGATCGTGCTTTACCTGGATACGGACAACTCCTGCGAAACCGGGCGCTCTGTCGGGGGAATCGGCGCCGAGATCGAATGGGCATTCGGCCGACGAGTCGGAGCGGCCTATCTTCCTGGCGATACGGTAGAGCTGAGCCCGGCGAATATCGGTCTGCGACAGGGACCAACGGTTACCTCCACCCGGTTCGAGATCTCGCTTGGTCGCAGCTCCATGGTCAAGTGGGTGCCGCTCTTTCCCGGGGACTCCATAGCCATCCTCTTGCGCGACGAGGAAGAGGGGATCCAGGATGTGCTGCCGGATGTGCCGGGCAAACTACAGATCGTCCTCAGCGACCAAAAGCCAGTCCAATATCCCCCCATTCCCATCGGTCGCCAAGATCCCGGTCATCTTCGCCTGGTCACCTACAACGTCCTCTTCGATGGTCTGTTCAAAAGACCCGGGTTGTTCCTGAGCATTCTGCGGGCCTTGGATCCCGACGTCATCTGTTTCCAGGAGATCTGGAATCACTCGGCCAAGCAGACGGCCGACATGGTCGCCCGGATGCTTCCCGATGCAACCTGGTACTCAGAGAAAAGCTTCGAGGGTGTGATCGTCAGCCGCTATCCGATCGTCGATTTCCACCCCACCGATGGGCAAAATGGTAACCTCTGGGCCCTGATCGATCTTCCCGACGAGCGCTTTGCCACCGATCTCTCCATTATCAATGCGCACCCACCTTGCTGCGACAACAACGCCGGGCGCGAATTGGAACTGGACGCCATCGCCGCCTGGATCCGCGAACTCCAGTCCCCCGGCGGACGGGAGCTGGTTCCAGGTACGCCCATTGTGATCGCCGGCGACATGAATCTCGTTGGGCCCGCCCGGCAATTGGAGATCCTCCTGTCTGGCAGGATCGTTAACCAAGCGCTTTACGGGCCATCCCATTTGCCGGACTGGGACGGCAGCGCCCTCGCCGATGTGATGCCCTACCACACGACCGGCCGCGAGGCATACACCTGGCGCAGCATCGATAGATACGCCAGTTCATTCACTCCGGGTCGCCTTGACTATATCTTCTACTCCGACAGCGTGCTGAAACTGGGCAACCACTTCGTCCTGTGCACCCCGGAGATGTCACCGGAGGAGCTGGCTGCTGCTGGTCTTGAGGCTTACAATACCGAAGTTGCCTCGGATCATCTGCCGGTGGTGGCCGACTTCATCTTTCCTCCGCCAGCCACAGGCAAGAAAACGGACAGGACGGAATAATTCCAGGAGGTGAGCAATGCGGAATGCGACGTTGGTACTGATCGCTCTGTCAGCAGTGGGCTTTGTTTTCGCGGTTGTCGGGACGTTGTTGGGCCGTTCCATCATTGGGGTAGCGTCTGAGGGTTTCTCCCGGGCCTGCACCAATCTGGCGCTGATCGCCATAGCGTTGCTGCTGGCTTCGGAGAAAAGGTCGGCCAAAAAATAAGTACATTCTTATTAAAACAGGCTGTTTGCGGATGTCTTATGCACAACGAAAGCCAGGCCCAGTGACATTCGTGAGTTGTTAGAAACAGAGCTGTGGATGATAACAGCCACAGCGAGCAAAATTCTTCCAGTACTCTCAAACTCGAGGCATTCATGCTTTTCTCGAAATCAAGATTCATTATCGGTTTAATCCTCATCGCTATAATTGCCATTGGCATTGCTTATTTTGTCAACGGCAAGGGCACCGATGGCCGAGAAGGTGGGCCAAGATATAAAGAGGTTAAGGTGGAACGCGGTACTTTTCAGGTTGTTGTTACTGCCAACGGGGTGGTGAGACCCATCGATCGCATCGAGATGAAATCGAAAGCCAGCGGTCAAATTGAGGAATTGCCTGTAGAAGAAGGAGATTTTATTCGCAAAGGCCAGCTCATCGCCAGGCTCGATCAGAAAGATGAGCGGGCTGCCGTAGCCCAGATTCAAGCAGACTTCGATATAGCAAAGGCTGAACTGAAGCAAGCACAACGCATATTCGATCGCCGACATGAGCTATACCAAAAACGCCTCATTTCGGAGGAAGAGCAGGATCAAATCGAACTCAGTCTGACGGTGGCTAAGGGAAAGTTAGTACAAGCAAAAACCGCTTTAGAACGTGCTAAAGAGCGGTTAAATGAGTCGGTTGTCCGGGCCCCCATTGACGGGATTATTCTACAAAAATATGTCGAAGAGGGACAAATTATCGCCTCAGGGGTGAGCAATGTTGGTGGTGGAACCCCTATTGTCGATATTGCGGACATGAGTTCCGTTTACATTGAAGCGGGCATTGATGAGATCGATATCGGAAAGATTAGAGTCGGGCGAAGCGCGGTGGTTGTTGCAGAGGCTTATTCCCAGCTCAAGTTCGCTGGAAAGGTCGTTCGCATTGCCCCGGAGGCGAAAATCGAGCAGAATGTAACTCTGTTCAATGTGATCGTAGAAGTTGAAAATACCGACGGCAAATTGAAATCCGGGATGAATACGACCATCGAAATTACCATTGTGAAGAAAGAAGACGTTCTTTTAGTTCCTGTCATCACGCTGCAGATGCCATCAGGGCCCAAAGGGCAATCGGATGAGCGGATGGTTCTCCTTAAACGAGATGATGAATATGTGCCACACCTAGTAAAAATTGGGCTGTTCGATTTTAAACAGGCGGAGATATTGTCGGGGCTCAACGAAGGCGACGTGCTTGGCGTTTCCATGACGTCGCGGTTGAAAGCAGAAAATGAACAGATGGAAGAGAGAATACGAAGCAGTCGCGGCTTTGGCACCAGCGGCCGGTAGACATCGCCTTAAAAATCAATACGCTCTGATGGAATCGACAGATGGTCCTAATTGAAAATCTGCTGTTGGCGCTTCATAGTCTGAAATCAAATCCCCTGCGATCGGTCTTGACCCTCATCGGGATATCTGTTGGAATTGGTGCTGTGCTTTACGTTGTAGTTCTTGGTGAGATCACCCAACGAAGCATTAACGAACGTTTGGAGTCCTTAGGATCGAACGTTCTCACTATACGCCCCGGTTTCTCTCGAAGACACGGCATTCGTACCGGAACCAACGTCGTCAATCTGAAATGGGATGATGCCAAAGAAATTGCCAGCACCTCGGAAGTCGTTGCTGTAACAGTACCAACTTATTCGGGACAGGGGGTTGTAGAATATAAAGATCAAAATTGGACAACCCGTATGAGCGGAACAACGCCGGCATATGAATTTGTCAATAAAGATCATCCCATCGAAGGACGGTTTTTTGATCAGGATGAGCTAAACCGAAGAGCACGTGTTTGCATATTGGGCGCCACAGTCCACGAAAAGCTCTTCGGGATTGATTCACCCATCGGCGAATCGATTTTGATCAAATCAAAGAGATTTACAGTTATCGGATTATTGGGGGCAAAAGGGGAAAGCTGGTCTAATCCTGATGATCAGGTGTTTATTCCTCTGACAACCGCCCAGGAGAGGTTGTATGGGGTGGACCATCTCTCCAGCATTTTGGCGCAGATGCGATCTGTGGACGATTATGACGAAGCGCTTTTTGATGTTGAGACCATATTGCGGAGAAATCATCGATTGCGCCCGGAGCAGGACAATGATTTCCGGGTCAGGCGACAGGACTTCTTTCTGTCAACGATTCAAGAGACCAACAAGGAGATAGCCCATTTCATCATCATCATCGCCTGTGTGTCGCTGGTGGTCGGCGGTATCGGCATAGCCAATGTGATGTTGGTGGCAGTTACCGAGCGTATTCGTGAAATTGGCGTTCGGAGGGCAGTTGGGGCGAAGAAGATTCACGTTCTTGTTCAGTTTTTAACCGAAGCGATGATATTGGGGTGCCTGGGAGGGTTGTCAGGTGTGATTGGCGGCATGATTTTTAACCACTTTAAGATAGGGTCCGGATTCGTTTTGCCGTGGAACTGGATGGGGTACAGTTTTTTCATCTGCGCCGGTATCGGTGCCCTCGCCGGTCTCTATCCCGCTCTTCGTGCTTCCAATGAAAATGTCATCGATGCCCTGAGATATGAGTAAGTAAAGCAATCGCTCTGTGTTTATTTGGCAATCAAATAGCAATGAAAGAACCTTGTGATTAAGGAGTTGGAGTTTTTTGGTCTCGCTCGAGGGCTCATCACCCGGTGGCGGTCTCTACGACCGCATCTACCAGGTCGTCCGCCTGATCCCCCGCGGCCGCGTGGCCATCTATGGACAGATCGCCGCTTATGTTGGCCGGTGCACTCCCCGGCAGGTGGGATATGCCATGGCAGCCCTGCCCTCCGGTCTCGATGTGCCCTGGCACCGGGTGATCAACAGGGAGGGAAGGATCAGCTTTCCCAGGAACAGCTCCGCTGCGCTGGAGCAAAGTATGCTGTTGCAAGCCGAGGGGGTCGTGTTCGATGAAAGTGAGCGGGTCGAGCTCGATGATGTCGGCTGGGCCGGTCTGCTTGCTGATTCGATTTGATGTGCTCCTGCGGCCACGGGCAGGCGCAGATGTTTGAAATCTCGCTTATGTATTGAGCAGCCCTGGCCGTCTTGATTTGACAATTTTATTCATACTTAACAACGTCGTTCAGCCAGCGCTTTGCCTTGTCGTCTGGAACAACCGGATTAATGGAGGTTTCCACCTCTATGAAGAGCTACCGAAAAGAGTTATGGTTCGATGTCCCTGGACGCCGGGCTTTCATCAACATCACACCTCAGGTTGAGCAGTGCTTGATGGAAAGCGGTGTTAGAGAGGGGCTGGTGCTGGTGAACGCCATGCACATAACCGCTTCCGTGTTCATCAATGACGATGAATCCGGTCTCCACCAGGACTATGAAGAATGGCTGGAGAAACTGGCGCCGCATGAGCCCGTCAGCCGGTATCGGCACAACCGCACCGGGGAGGATAACGGCGATGCGCATCTAAAGCGGCAGATCATGGGGCGGGAAGTGGTGATAGCGGTCACCGATGGGCGTTTGGATTTCGGCCCGTGGGAGCAGATATTCTACGGCGAGTTCGATGGCCGGCGCAGGAAGCGTGTTCTGCTGAAGATCATAGGCGAGTGAGACGGGTGCTTGAAGATAGGAGGGAGTATCCTTCAAGGATCAGCGCAGCCGGACAGCTCGCTGAAGCCGGCATATTTTAGAAGCCAAAACACGAGGAGAACCATTTGAATTGTCCACTGTGCAAAGAGCCATTGGTCGTTTTGGAGCTTGATGAGGTGGAAATAGACTACTGTACCTCCTGTGAGGGTATTTGGTTTGATGCCGGAGAGCTGGAGCTTTTATTGGAGGACTCTGCTGAAAAGGATCATTTTCTATCTTCTCTTGAGGTAGACAGAACCGCTAAAGAGAAAGCTCGAAAATGTCCTATCTGCTCAAAGAGGATGGAAAAGGTTTGCCCTGTATCAGACATGAGGTTTCATATAGATAGATGCCGCCGGAATGATGGCATCTGGCTGGATGGAGGTGAGCTTGAGCAGATCGTTCGGATGACGGGTTTTGGCAAAGATCACCGGGTTTTACGTCTGCTCAAAGATATGTTCGCCAGGAAAACACAATGATGAAAGGAGGGTGAAGATGATAATTCTACTGATACCTTTAATAGTTATCGCGATCCTTTTCGTGGTCTTTATCGGAATATACAACTCTCTGGTACGACTGAGAAACCGGGTGAAAAATGCCTGGTCGCAGATCGACGTTCAATTGAAAAGGCGACACGACCTGATCCCGAATTTGGTGGAAACCGCCAAGGGATACATGAAACACGAAAAGGAGACCTTAGAGAATATCACACAGGCAAGAAGCCGGGCTATGGGTGCTGGAAGCGTCGGCGAGAGGTCGAAAGCCGAGGGCACCTTGAGCGGTGCCATCAGCAAGTTTTTCGTCGTCGTGGAGAATTATCCTGACTTGAAGGCGAATCAGAACTTTCTGTCATTACAGGAAGAATTGACCTCCACTGAGAACAGAATAGGGTTTGCCCGGCAGAGCTATAACGATCAGGTGTTGTTCTTCAACAACAAGATCCAGATGTTTCCTTCAAGCATAGTTGCCGGGATGTTCAGCTTTACGGTAGAGGAGTTTTTTGAGATAGAAGAGGCCGGAGAAAGGGAAGTGCCGAAAGTCGATTTTTCGTGATGGATGATGGGAAAGCCCGTTTATCTGTCCGTTGATGGGCAGAGGTGAATCTGTTGTCAACGCGCGAGCTCAGCGGGGGATTGAGGAGTTGAAGCCAGAGAGCCATGTGGGAGCTAATACGAAAAAATAAAAGAAAATCGCTGATTCTTTTTATATTTATGGGGATTTGCCTTGTTCTGTTGGGCTATTTCGTCGGCGCTGTCTTCTTCCCTCCCGATGGGGGCGTTGCCGGTATTTTCATCGCCCTGGGCGCATGGTTTTTCATGTCGCTGATCAGTTATTTTACCGGCGACTCGATTATACTGGCCACCAGCAACGCGCAGGAAGTTTCTCATGATGTCCATCCACAGCTGTTTAACATTGTAGAGGAGATGAAGATCGCGGCCAATTTACCTGTTATGCCAAAGGTGTATGTTATTGACGAAGCGGCGCCCAATGCATTTGCCACGGGCACAAGACCGGAAAAAAGTGCTGTTGCGGTGACTGCTGGACTGCTTTCCCGGCTTAACAGAGATGAGCTACAGGGGGTGATTGCCCACGAGATGTCTCACATCGCCAATCGGGATGTGCTATTTATGACCTTTGCCGGGATCTTGCTGGGGAGTATAGTGCTCATCTCCGAGGTGTTTTTAAGAAGCATGTGGTTTTCCTCCAGATCATCGAAAAGGTATCGTGCCGGCAAGAAAGTGGCCGGAGGGCAGGCTCAGCTGATCATCACCGCTGTCGCAATTGCTCTTGCCATATTAGCTCCTATAGTAACGCGGCTGCTTTATTTCGCCATATCAAGAAAAAGGGAATATCTGGCCGATGCGTCCGCTGTCAGACTGACGAGATATCCACAAGGCCTGGCTTCTGCTCTGGAGAAGATCTCGGCGGTAAAATTAGATCTTCCTTCGGCCAACAAGGTCACGGCTCCCATGTATATCATCAATCCTCTTAAAAAGAAAGGCGCCCGACTGTTAAATCTCACCAGCACCCATCCTCCTATCTACGAGAGAATTGGAATCCTGCGCAGTATGATATACAGGGCTAATTTTCTCGATTATCAAAAAGCCTATTCGCGGGTCAAGGGGGAATCGTCCGTGATTATCCCGGCATCAGGATTGCGACAAACCGAGGTGATCCCGGTGCGGAAAGCGTCTATGGAGAAAGGGGTGGGAGAGACAGGGAAAAAGAAGGGAGTCAGAGAGCTGGTGGACTTGATGCGGGCGGTCAACAAATACGCTTTTTTGATCTGTGCCTGCGGGCTTAAGATAAAAGTGCCCCCGGATTTCAAGAAATCCAAGATATCCTGTCCCCGGTGCGGGCGGGAAGTTGAGGTTCCGCTTGCTGAACTGGCGGCCCTCACTGCAGCAGCGGGGGCCGTGACGGCGGGAAAAGACGAGAAAAAAGATGAGCAGATCTCGGCACGCAGCCAACAGGTCTATATGAGAAAAGGAAAGGGCTGGGAGAGCTTTTCTTGCTCTTGTGGCAGATTGCTGCAGATCTCCCCGGCCTTTCGCGGCTCACATATTGTTTGTAGCACATGTGGAAGAAGGACCGTGATTAAAAGTTAGGGACACGATCTTCACTTTGATATCTCGTGCTGCCAAAAGAGACCGGATCGATGAGATGAATGCACAAGCGGGGATGTAGATCAAGGAAGATATTAAATGAAAGGGGTGAAATATGAAAAGGGCCTTGGTGGGAATGTCCGCGACAGTCCTTTTGTTTGTCTGTAGTTATGGGACAGTAAATGCTCAGTCATTGCATTTTAGCATTGAAAGGGTAGAGGAGTTTAGTGGCACATCCAACACGAGATTGTTGATTCATCCGGCAAACCACGATCTAATTGCCTATAATGGTGATTTTGCCTTTCGCTCTTCAGACCAGGGTGTTGATTGGGAACTGGACACGTTATTAAATTTGCCTGGAGATGGGGCACTGCGCATTTCACCGGCAGATCCTAGCATTGTTTATGGTGGCAGATTTTCACCTTTGCAACGCAGCAATGATGGCGGTTGTACCTTTACTGAAACCGCTCCCTTTCCCGAAGGTAGTGGCTTGCATGTATGGGATATTGCGATACATCCGAACGATCCAAGTATTCTTTATGTCGGTCTGGACTTAACCCTTGTTAAATCAGAAGATTATGGCGTCACTTGGACAGATTTGCCTTCAACGGCAAGCGGATTGCCCACGGCAACACTATATAAGAAGCTCTTTATCGATCCTGATACTCCTTCTCGCGTCTTTGTGGGGACAGAAAGCGGCGGTCTTTACAGAACAATAGATGATGGTTCAAGCTGGTCCTATTGTGGCCCGGGATATTCCGTGGGGAATTTGCGTGATTTCCATTGGATTCCGAACGGAGATACCGTCTATCAGATTGAAAATGATGGGATTTATCGATCTGATAATGGAGGTGATACCTGGATATGCACGGACACCCTTTCTGCGGGGAATTTTCATGTAATCGGTGTGAAAGCAGATGATGCCGAAGTGGTTTTTTATGTTAGCTCTAACGGTAGTGGTACTTATCAGCTCTATCGTTCAATAGATGGTGGCAGTACTTTCACCGATGTTCACACATTTGACAGTTATATCAGTGATTTTGAGTTTGGCTGTGGTTCACAATACATGTTCTTCACTGATCCCGATGATTCAGACGTCATGTATTTAGCCGCCGCGTTTGGCATACAGTGGATGAGCTTCATGTTTAAGAGCACCGATGCCGGAGTCTCATGGGAGTACATGAAAGATGGAATTTACAATTTCAATATCAATGATATCTGCATCGCAAACACAGGTCTGCTCTTGAGTTTCGAAGAGAATTACGTTTATTATAATGTCTTGGACATGAGCACTTCCGCGGTTCATACTTATCGGGTAGTAGAATCCAATTGGCCCACAGGCAGGGTAGTGCAAGATCCGAACAACCCAGATTATATCTGGTATACCAATATCAGAGGAATGACCAGGATCACCAACAATGGGGCTACAATGACCCCGATACATCAGCCGGGCGATGCTGGAACAGCAGTGGAAGCATTGGATGTAAATGGCTCAACACATATTTATTATGCAACTTACGGTCTTTCGAAAGCCCCAGTTCTGTACAAAAGCACAGATGGCCTCTTATTCAACCCAGTGAATATTCCCGCTAATAGCTCAACGATTACAGCGATATTGGCAGATCGAACGGATACCGACAAGATTATCATGGCAACCGACGGCAATGGGTATTTTATAACCATAAACGGAGCTGTTGATTGGGCACATTATACAAATCCTGGAACAATCAATGATATGGCTATGGATGCAACTGATAATTACATTATTTACTTCGCTGCCTGCGATGCTCTCTATAAAAGTGTTGATGGAGGGGAAACTGCGGTACAGATAGGTAGTTTTCATGCAGATTGCATCGTGATAGACCCCGAGGATCATAATACTATTTACGTATCTTCGGGCTCGCACATCTTCTATTCTCTTGATGGAGGCATGACATGGTCTGTATTTGAATTATTGCCGGGTTTTGAAAGAAATCTCGGTAGATTGATATTAGAATTTGATCCCAATAATCCAGACCATTTATATGTAGCTTCACAATTCTATGGTTTATTCCTGGTAACAGCAACTCCTGTAGGAGTGGATGATAAAGCCGAGAATTCGGTACCTGCCGGGTTCTCTCTTTTCCAGAACTATCCGAATCCCTTTAATCCAACGACAGCGATACGATACGAATTGCTAAAAGATGCCAAGGTGGCTCTCAAGATCTACAATATGCTTGGTCAGGAAGTAAGGACATTAGTCGATGAAGAGCAAATTGCTGGCTGCCGGTCAGCAACATGGGATGGGAAAAATAATGTCGGTCAGGATGTGAGCTCGGGAATTTACATCTGCAAACTTAAAACGCCTGACTTAGTAGAGACGAAGAAGCTTTTGTTGATCAGATGAAGAACGCTATCTGACCTGCCGATCTGAGCACCGTGTTCAGGCCCGACCTCGTCGGTCAAATTGGAGGGAATACCTGTGACAACTGGTACGTTGGTTTTCTTCGTCGTTTGCTTTTTAAGTGTGATTACCAGAGGAGGAGAGAAGAGAGATGGTGAAATCAAGTGGTTGTCTCCTATTGATTGTTTTGCTCAGCGCGACACTGCTGCTTGGCGGCTGTTCGAAAGATGAAGTTGGTAAACCGCTTGAATCTGATTCTGCTATTGTGGGCAATTGGATTAAGATGGCTCCGTATCCTCAAACAACGATTAAGACTTTGATTCTCAAGTCGGATAACAGCTATAAGAGTGATTTTACCGGTGATGGCACAATAGATGTCAGCGGTGAATATTCCCTTTCCGGCAATCAAATTACTTTCCAGGACAGAACCGGTGAACATGCCTGCCCTGATATGAAAGGCGTGTATAACTACAGTGTTGCCGAAAACCAGCTGCAATTTTCATTGATAAAGGATGAATGTAAAGGGAGAACACACGCTATATCAGGAATCTGGATAGCAGAAGAGTACCAGCAGGCGATAGGGGCATACACGCAAAGGATAAGGTCTAACCCGGGTGATGTGCATGCATATTTCAATAGAGCTCGATTAAAAGCCGTTTCCCAGGACCATGAAGGAGCATTACGCGATTATAACAAAGCGATAAAATTGAACCCTACTCATGCGAAAGCTTTTGCTGGCAGAGCACATATAAAAAGTCTGTTTTTGCAGGATTACGAGGGCGCGTTAAGAGATTATGACAATGCAATCGCATTAGGTCCAAGACTTGAAAATGCATATGTCAACAGAGGTTTTGTGAGACATCATCTGGCCGACAATGAGGGAGCCTGCTCAGACTGGAAGAAGGCTCTGGAACTGGGTTTCTTGCCGGCAGAGGAGATTATTGAAGAATACTGCCAGTAGAATGATCGGCCCCCACGGCCATCATTCTGAGTCTGGAAGCGGTCTTCGCCGACCCGCGGCTGACCAGCACCATCCTGCCCATCGGGGATGGGTTGACTATTAGCGTAAAGAGGTGATGGATGTGTCGTCGTCGGATGTCGTTTTGGCGGCTTCGAGGTGCGTTGCGCGAATCGGATTGTCGGGAATCGGAGATCGAAGCGGCTGGTGTTTTTATCAGTGACGAGCTTAGACGAAGACAAACGAAGCTCGATGCTGGGTTGACGTTGTCGAAGCTCGTAACGAAACTGGAAGCTGGAAGCTCGATGCTCGATATGAAACTGGATTCTGGTAAAAGACCGGGACTGGAGACTCGAGAAAAGTTTTTCATCCAGGATCCAGAATCCAGGATCTAGGATCGGTTTTTTCTAGTTTCGATGCCGACAACCGACAAACGAGCTTTGATAAAGATCTTGAGGGTGCCGATTGAAAAGATACAGAAACGAAGGAGGATCAATTGAACACCGGCGGAAGTAAAAACCTCATCGCCTATTGTGGTCTTTATTGCGGCGAATGTTTCGGTCACAAGGGAATCGTCGCCGATCTGGCCAGGGACCTGAGAAAAGAACTGCGCCAGACCCGGTTCGATAAGACCGCCGAAGCGTTGTCCGACATGTCATTCTTCGCTGTGTTCAAAAACTATCCGCAATGCTATGAAGTATTGGGCGCTCTGGTAAAATTGCGCTGCAAGAAAGCCTGTAGAGCTGGCGGTGGCCCGCCTTTCTGCAAGATTAGAAAATGCTGTCAGCGGAAAGGAATCGACGGCTGTTGGGAATGCGCTGAATTTGCGACCTGCGAAAAGCTCGACTTTCTAAAACCGGGTCATGGGGATGCGCACATCAAGAATTTACGGAAGCTGAGCAGAAAAGGGGTCAAGGAGTTTCTCAGCGGTAAGAAATACTGGTATTCGCCGATCAAAGAGAAGGAAGCTTGAAAACAGGAATTGGAGATCGGGATTCGGGCGAGGGGGCTTCGCCGGGGAATTGTTTGCGAGTGAATAACTAACATGCTCGTGGTTGCTTGGAGGTTTAACTGAAGATTCTTGGGTCTATCCTCGAAAGAGTTTAAGAAAGCACACAATCGGTTTAATCTCCAGAGAGCATGATGTATTGTGCTCTTTATGCAGAAATGCTGCTCCTATCTAATTTTGATTTCTACCTCTATGTTAAGGGTAGGAGAAATTTTATAAATGTCTACAAGCAGAGTAGATCGCAAATTTATGAAGCTTGCCATCGAGGAGATGTCGGGGTCGCGCTCCGAGCATTCTCATAAGGCTGATCCTCTAGTAGGAGCTGTTCTTGTTAGTGCAAAAGGTAATGAGTTGGCTCAAGCTGGTAGGGGAAGTCTTCGAGTTGGGAATCACGCCGAATATCTCGTCATTGAAAGATTATCAGGCGATAAAAATCTCGAGGGTTCGACACTTTATATTACCCTTGAACCTTGCACCAGCCGAGGAGAAGGGAAAAAGCCTTGCGTTGAATGGATTGTGAAAGCCCGTATAGGACGCGTTGTAATTGGCATACCGGATCCTAATCCAGAGATCCATGGGCACGGAATAACGTATCTGCTTGATCAGAACGTAGATGTTGACTTCTTTGATCAAGATCTGAGAGAGCAAATCCGGCGTGAGAACCAAGATTTTATCGATCATTACATGGATTTGAGCGAAGAAAAGCAATTGCAAGAGGAATTTGAAGGTTCCTCAGAACGAGAGCAAGAGCCTGTCTTAAGTGCGACTGTGGATGATTTCTCATGGGATGCTATTCAAGAGTACATTGATATTCGTGGTAAACACTTTAGCAAGCCATCGCCTGAGCTGTGGAGCTTCTTTCATAAAAACGGTTTCCTATCTATTCATCCCAAAAGACGTACATACGTCCCCACCATAGCCGGTCTTTTACTCTTTGGAGAGAGTCCTGAAGACTTCCTAGTTCAAAGTAAGCTCAAGTTAGAAGCGGAGATCGGAGGAAAGCTTATCCTTGAAGATGTTGCGGGACCACTTCCTTGCTTGCCTGAAAAGATAGAAGAGTTTTTCAGCAAGAATATGAGGACTTATACTGAAATTAAGGGTTTTAAGAGAGAAGCAGTTACTGAATATCCTTTGGAGGCGTTGCGAGAGGCCGTAATAAATGCTATTGTTCACAGGGATTATACAGCAGGAGCTCGGGTGCTCATTCAAATGACTCCTAAAAGTATTATCATTAAAAGCCCTGGATATCTCCTTCGACCATTGACTCTTGATCAAATCCGGAAATGCGATGCGCCTCCTTATAGTAGGAATCCTCGGATTGCTGAGACATTTAATATGATGAATCTGATGGAAGAGAGGGGGCGTGGTTTAAAGAACATGCGCGATCTGCTTGTAAAACATGGACTCAGACCACCAAGATTTGATTATGAAAGCGGATATTTTGTTGTGACCTTCTTTGGACAAGAACTTGCTCCAGGGGTCATTCGGATTCCATCAGAGTTAATGGCCAAACTTAACAATCGCCAGCAGGAATTAATCGATTTAGTACGTAATCGAGGAAGAATTACCAGTGCTGAATGTGCCGAGAGATTTAAAGTAAGCATAGATACTGCAAAGCGGGATTTAAAGAAACTTGTGGAGCTTGGCATATTAGAAAAAAGAGGTCTCGGTCCAGCTACATTTTATGCTTTAATCGGTGCATAATCGGTGCATAATCGGTGCATGACCGGATATAATCGGTGCATAATCGGGTCATAATTGGGACATAATTGGGACATCACTCGGACAGAATCGTTGAAGGATCATGGGGAAAAATGTAATAAGCATGGTAATAACCCAGCGGTGATCGTTGGACTGCTGAACGGATTCTGCACTTAATTGTCCATCAGCGAGCGTAGATTTAATGTGGTGGTGATGGTGCTGATGGGGTGAGGTAAGGATGACAGCAATTGCTTACATTACGATCTGCTTTGTTTTCCGTTCCTCTTGACAAATTTCCCCTTTCACTCTCCCCTTTCCCATTTGACAAACCGATGAAAATTTGTTATAATAAAAAACTTAACCAACTAATGGTTTTAACAGCTCTTCGGCCTTGTTCTCCTCTCCTGCTCCCGGCCGCCAGCGCCATCAGGTCCAGAGCCCTCTCGGTTTCCGGTGCTCGAAGAATCGATTCCGGCAGAAGAGTATGTCGATCTGAACACGGTTCTGATGGAGTCGACTTTTCGGCTTCAAGGTGTCACGGCGCAAGATTCAGTGCTCATTGGAACGGTGTTCATCTTTGATATCCCATGTCAGGGGTGTCCGAGCAAAGTAATTCTGGTTGCCTCCGCTCATCTGCTGGACAGTATGGTAACCGACCGGGCGTTGTTGAGTCTCAGGAATAAGAAATGGGATGGG
Organism: Candidatus Zixiibacteriota bacterium; assembly: GCA_030628225.1. Classification (GTDB taxonomy): domain Bacteria; phylum SM23-81; class SM23-81; order SM23-81; family SM23-81; genus DAOVRJ01. Next base: position 16,585 of record DAOVRJ010000004.1, read on the forward strand.
AGATGGGAGGAGCACCCGTGGTGGATTGAGGTCTGCCACGATGGAAGGCAGACATTATGAGGCGTTTTACTGGATGATGCGCGTACTAGAAGCTCTCGTGGATGCGTTACTGGATGGAGAATAGAGAATGAAAGCACCCGGTAGCCAATATGGATTTGTGATATCGCTTTTGTTTGGTCTCATGCTCCTGTTCGTTTCGACGGATGTGTCAGCGCAGCAGGCTGATTCTTTACAGACGCGGGATTGGGAGAGACAGCTGGAAAGACTGCTTGCCGTACCTTATGTTGGGCTCTCGGAGACGGAGGTGGATGAGCGGGACACGAGCGTCACTCGTTATCGAGAGGACAAGAGTTATTACGGTTATAACTTCTATTGCACCCGAGGTTCGAGCAAAGCGACGTTGATGGATATGAATGGTCATGTGGTGCATCAGTGGTGTTTTGACTTCGATGAGGAGAAGTGCCATTGTAAACTGGCCATTTTATTGGACAAGGGCGATCTGTTCGGGATTTCGAACAACAAGAAGGTGTTCTTACTGAACTGGGACTCGGAGCTTATCTGGGAGAAGCAGCTTCGAGCCCATCATGATATGTCGCAGGCTTCCGATGGCTCATTTTTTGTTCTCACGCGGGAGATGAAAGAACACCGTGGTTCGAAGGTCATATTTGATAACATTATACATTTGTCACCGGACGGAGAGGTGCTGGACCAGTGGTCTTCTTATGATCACTTAGAGGAGTTCGGGGAAAAGCTGGATACGCGATCGTTTTTAGATGTGATACTGGATAGCATCGACGCTGGTCAATCACAGGAAGACGGAGATAAGAAGCCAATTTCAAAAGACATAAAGAGTGTACGTATCGACAATCCTTTAAGAGACTTGGATTATTTTCACATGAACACCATGCATTTGCTTCCTGCCACAGAGCTGGGAGAGCGAGATTCGCGATTTCGCGAGGGTAACTTGCTGGTTTGCTTTCGCAACGTAAATCAAATTGCTGTTTTAGAAAGGGACACGTATCGCGTCCTGTGGGCTTGGGGTGAAGGTGAACTTCAGTGGCCTCATGATCCGACGATGTTGGACAATGGCCACATCTTGATTTTTGACAATGGGATCGAACGCCAATATTCCAGGATCCTGGAGCTCGATCCAGAAACAGAGACCATCGCATGGGAGTATACCGATAAACCGCCAGAGAATTTTTATTCCCCCAAGCAGGGTTCGGCCCAGAGGCTGCCCAATGGAAACACGCTGATATGTGCAAGTGGAAATGGTCGTGTTTTTGAGGTAGATCCAACGGGTAGAAAGGTGTGGGTGTGGTCAAACCCTGACACACACCGAAACCATCCGGAAATCATTTTCAGGATGAGGCGCTTGCCCCCAGCTTTTGTCGACAGGCTGCTTGATAAGGCCGAGGATCTGAAACATAGTATCAACGAGCAGAGGTGATGTGCCTCCGCGGTTCGTATGGCTATGCAATGGGACGAATCCATGACAGTGTGCTCTGGCCCTCGGTGATTCTGCTCTTTTTCACTCTTCCCCTCTGCTGCTGTTCAAGGCCGCCAGCGCCGGGGCCTGAGCCCTCTCGATTCCCGGTGGTCGAAGCCACGGTTCCGGCGGAAGAGTATGTCGATCTGAACGCGGTTCTGATGGAGTCGACTTTTCGGCTTCAAGGTATCACAGTGCAAGATTCAGTGCTCATTGGAACGGTGTTCATCTTTGATCTACCATGTCAGGGCGATCCAGATAAGGTGGTGTTAGTCACTTCCCACCATTTCTTGGACAGCTTACGAGGTGACCGGGCGCTGCTTGGTCTCAGAAGAAAGGCGGTCGATGGAACATGGGCAGAACACCCTTGGTGGATAGAGATTCGCCGCCATATGCGTCCCGCTACCAGATTTCACGGAGATACCGCTACGCTCTATCGAATTGTTGGCCGATGAGGGAACCTTCCAGAAATACGAGATTCACCCAGGGGATGAGCTGATGTGTCTGGGGTATTCATCGGTGAACGGGGTACACGGCCGCGGAGGGTTTCCCATATTGCCGGACTGCTCAGCAAACAGTGGTTCGCAGACAAGGATGAGAAACAGCCCCTGAAGGTGGCGGAGGTGGTTCACGCTCACTTCATCGGGGAAACCGTTAATAAACTGCTGCCAGAGAATCGTTAACCCAACAGGCAAAGAAGGAGGAATCTATGCGAGACGTTGCCATCATCGGTGTGGGGATGAATAAATGGGGCGAGCTGTGGGAGAAGTCCATGCGCGACATTTACGTGGAAGCGGCTCTTCTGGCCATCGAGGATGCCGGTGTGGATCACATCGACTCCATGTACGTGGGCTGTATGACCAGCGGCCTCTTCGTGGGCCAGGAGCACTTAGGCTCTCTCATGGCCGACTATCTGAACGTGACACCCATTCCAGCCACGCGGATCGAATCGGCCTGCGCGTCGGGAGGGGTGGCCCTGCGCCACGGATTCATAGAGGTGGGATCGGGAATGAGCGACATCGTTCTGGTGGGTGGTGTGGAGAAGATGTGCGATGTGGGTGGTGGTGAGGCCACCTATGCCCTGTCCACGGCCGCCGACCAGGAATACGAGTGCTACCAGGGCGTCACTTTTCCGGGACTGTATGCTTTGATGGCCCATCGCCACATGCACCTTCACGGCACCACCCAGGAGCAGTTAGCTCATGTGGCCGTTAAAAATCACGATCACGGCTCAATGAATCCTCTGGCCCAGTATCCCTTCAAGGTCACCCTGGAGCAGGTGCTGAGCTCAGTGATGATCGCCGATCCCCTGAGAATTCTGGACTGCTCACCGATCACCGACGGAGCGGCCGCAGCCATCCTCTGTCCCCTGGAGATGGCCAAGAAGTTCACCAAGAAGCCCGTTGTCCAGATCATCGGCTCGGGACAGGCCACGGACACCATCGCTTTGCATACCCGAGAGGATATGAGCTGGCTGGGGGCCACGGCCAGGGCCGCCGAGGTTGCCTATAAGATGGCCGGCGTGGGTCCCGACGACCTTGATTTGGTTGAGGCACACGACTGCTTTACCATCGCCGAGATCTGCGTCATCGAGGCCCTGGGATTGGTGGATAGGGGTCAGGGTGGAAAGGCGGCCGAGAGCGGTCTCACCGCTCTGGGAGGTAAGATCCCGGTGAACGTCAGCGGTGGTTTGAAGGCCAAGGGGCATCCCGTGGGTGCCACCGGGGTGGCCCAGGTCGTGGAGATGGTCGAGCAGCTCCGCGGCGAGGTGGGAGAGCGGCAGGTAGAGGGGGCGCGGGTAGGCCTGACCCAGACCATGGGAGGCACCGGAGGCAGCACGGCGGTGCATATCTTTCGGCGAGTGTAGCCGGAGAGAAAAACCCCTCAGGAATTGGTAAAAACTATTGCGCGACGAACAACTTTCAAGGAGGATGCATTGTCCACATCGGCAAGATATTGGCGGGGGATCCCCCAGCGTTACCGGCTGGAGGCTAACAAATGCAAGAAGTGTGGTCAGACGAGTTTTCCGCCGCGGTTGGTCTGCCCCGCCTGCGGATCCCGTGAGTTTGAGGCGACGAAATTACCTCAAACCGGAACGCTGCTAACCTACACAGTTATCCGCGTGGCGCCCAGTCAGTTCGTCGACGAAGCTCCCTACGCCGTGGGAGTTGTGGAGTTGGACGGAGGCACCAGGATCACCAGCCAGATCACCGACTGTTCCCTGGATGCCATTCGGATCGGGCAGAAGATGAAGGTGGAGTTTCGTCGGATTCGGGCAGAAGGCCTGTCGGGCATCATCTGTTACGGTTACAAGTGTGCTCCGGTGGCCGTTCAATAGCGGACCGGTAAGGGGAGATATGGGATGTTTCGTATTGAGAGCAAGGTGGACACCAAAAGCAGCACGTTCAAGAAAAACCGCCAGCACAACCTGAAGCTGGTGGAACAGTTCAAGGAACGGTTGGAGGAGGCTAGCAAGGGAGGTCCGCCGCCGGCCCGCAAGAGGCACAAGGACCGTGGCAAGCTCACGGCGCGGGAGCGGCTGGACCGGCTTTTCGACCCGGACACGCCCTTTTTGGAGCTCAGCGCCCTGGCCGCTTACCGGATGTATGACGATGGGTTCCCCGGTGCCGGGATGATCACCGGGGTGGGGGTGGTGCACGGCCGGGAGGTGTTGGTGGTGGCCAACGATGCCACGGTCAAAGGTGGAACCTACGTGCCCATGACCATCAAGAAGCACGTGCGCGCCCAGGAGCTGGCTCTGGAGAACCGCCTGCCCTGCGTCTACCTGGTGGACTCCGGGGGCATCTTTCTGCCGCTGCAGGTGGGCACCTTTCCGGACAAGGAGCACTTCAGCCGGATCTTTTACAACCAGGCCCGGCTTTCCGCCCGAAACATACCCCAGATCTCGGTGGTCATGGGCTCATGCACCGCCGGGGGGGCCTATGTGCCGGCCATGAGCGACGAGACGGTCATCGTCCGGCAGCAGGGCACCATCTTCATCGGCGGCCCGCCCCTGGTCAAGGCAGCCACCGGGGAGGTGGTGACTGCCGAGGAGCTGGGCGGCGCCGACGTGCACTGTCGCACTTCCGGGGTGAGCGATCACTACGCCCAGAACGACGAACATGCCTTACAAATCTGCCGCAACATCGTCCAGAATCTGAACACTCCCCGGAAATTCGAGCTGGAGATAACCGAACCTAGGGATCCCCACTACGATCCCGAGGAGATTTACGGGATCCTACCCGCGGATCTGCGCAAGTCCCTCGACATGCGCGAGATCATCGCCCGGTTGGTGGACGGCAGCGAGTTTCACGAGTTCAAGGAGCTGTACGGGCCCACCATCGTCACCGGCTTCGCCCGCATAATGGGCTTTCCGGTGGGCATTTTGGCCAACAACGGCGTGCTCTTCTCGGAGAGCTCCGTCAAGGGAGCCCATTTCGTGGAGCTGTGCGCCGTGCGCAAGATCCCGCTGATCTTTCTGCAGAACATCACCGGTTTCATCGTGGGCAAACAATACGAGCACGGGGGCATCGCCAAGGACGGGGCCAAGCTGGTCCACGCCGTGGCCAATGCCGATGTGCCCAAGTTCACCGTCATCGTGGGTGGGTCTTATGGGGCGGGCAACTACGGGATGTGCGGACGGGCCTATGGTCCCCGGCTTCTGTGGATGTGGCCCAATGCCAGGATCTGCGTCATGGGCGGCGAGCAGGCGGCCAACGTTCTGTTGACCGTGAAGCTTGGTCAGTTGAAGAGAAAGGGTCAGACCATGACCCCGCAGGAGCAGGAGAAATTCAAGGCCCCCATCCTGAAGAAGTACGATCAGGAGAGCAGCGCCTATTTCAGCACCGCCCGTCTGTGGGACGATGGCATCCTGGATCCTTTGGACACCAGGATGGCCCTGGGTCTGGGTATCTCCATGTCGTTGAATGCGCCGATCCCGGAGCACAGGTTTGGCGTGTTTCGGATGTAGGATGGATCGTGATTCGTGAATAAAAAGAGAGGATTCAAGGATCCAAGGATTCGAGGGTTCAAGGGTAAAAACCTTCCCGAATCCTGACTGTATTCAAAGGGGAGGCGTACGGGGTTCACTTGAATCCTGGAACCCTTGACCCCTTGAACCCTGGGGTGGTGGGGGCTGGAAGGGGGATGTTTCCCCCTCGCTTCAACCGGCGTGCTGCT
>DAOVRJ010000040.1 GCA_030628225.1 Candidatus Zixiibacteriota bacterium
GAGCACATATTTGGCTTTGTCCAGGTCGTAAGAGCCCAGGATCTCCGCCTGCGTCTTTGTCTTGCGCTTGAACAACCCCATCACTTTCTGGGGCTCCCGGGGCAGGATCAGATCGTAGATGTTGGGGTCGATGTCCAGATCCTGCACCCCGCCGCCGCCCTTCCACTCCTCGGCCTGCGCCTCCACCACACGGAAATCTCCCAGACCGCCGGCTCCGTAGTCGTCCTGCAGGCCGGCGGCGATGGTGTACTTCCACGCCTTGGTAGGCTCGCCGATGTCCGCCAGGGGCACCGAGAAGTGCATGATGTTCTTCTCGTTGTCCACCTGGCAGATGGCCCCGGTGGTCATCTTGTTTCCCTGGGCGTCCATGATCTCGCAGGTATCGCCGGCCATAAATATCTGCAGCTCGCTGGGACACTCCAGGTAGGCCCCGGCGTTGTGCCACAACTGGTCGTTTCCGCCCTCGGCGGTGTCCACGGCGATGGCCACGAAGGTCAGCCGGTTGCCCACGTGCCAGGGGTCCACTAAGTCTCGAAAGCGCAGCTCAACCAGGAAGTGTCCCTCATCCCGGGAGATGATGCAGCTCAAGATGTCCGCCTGGCCGCCCTGGCCGAAGGATTCGTGGGTGGGATAGACGTAATCGCCGTCGCCGGTGTCGTCAGCGGAGGGGTCCTCCGCCTGGAAGAGAGTTTGTTCGCCGGCCGCCGGTAGGGCGCCGAGGAGCAGGGCCAGGCCGGTGAGCAGCAGCGTCTTCCACATTCTCGTCGGGATCATCTTCCTTTTTCCTTTTATGGTTTTATTGTGTCCTCAAAGGGTATCGCTTCACTGGCCGATAGCACCTCATTGCCCAGGCTGGGCTCGATGACCGGATGCTGCACGTATGGCGGATATGATTTCTGCGGATCGTAATTATCGGTGAACACGCCCGTGCCATCGTCCTCGCCCAATTCCGAATCTGTGGCCAGCAGGTCATCAGCCCATCCCAGAGGATTTGTACGCCCCGCGCACCATCTCCAGACGTTCACAGAGCCATCGGCAGGATGGTTAGCCGCGGGGAAGTAAGTTGCCCCACCCAGCTCGTCCCAACCAGCAGGAGCCTGCTCCGTGGGGAAGAGGAACATGACCATGTCCTCCTGGCCCTCTCGAGTCCAGGTGAGCTGGCCGTCGAAATACCACATGTTCCTGGCCATATCTATACTGCCCGTGGGATCGGGCCAGGCCAGTTTGAAGTAGATTCTCGTGCTGTCATGGACGGCTATGAGATAGGCTTCGCTCAACCCGTTATCTCCGCAGACCCCGGTAATCTCCAGTTGGGTCTCAGGCACGCCATCGAAGACATTCCAGGTCTCATCGATGCCGTCCCCGTCGATGGCCGGTGCCGGCTTCCCGTTGGCCGCCAGGTCGTAGACGCTGACCGTGTCCGGCGAGTCGTAGTCGGTGTCGGACCAGACCAGATGGATAACGTGCTGGCCGTTCCAGATGGAATCCGAGGCGTCGGAGATATACAGGGCGAAGACCAGCTCCTGGTCCACAACGAAAGCATGATCGTCATCGTGCCCGGTGTTCAGATAAGAGGCCAGCTCGAGGGCGTAGTAGTTACCCCACATCTGAGCCTTGGCCTCTACATCGGCCCGGCTCCCCGAGGGGCAACTCAGCACGTATCCGGGCACCGCGTCTCCGCTTTGCCAGGTCTTCCACAGGGGAGAGACGGAATAAATTTTGTCCGAGCATGCAACGATGAGCAGGACACTCAGAAGGGCGAGGAACATCAGTAAAATTAGCAGTGGGGTTTTCTTCATCTCCCCGATCACTCCTTTCCAAAAAGAAAATTCACAGACGTTATTTGATAGTTTTTTTCCGCCTTTTCCGTGATTTCCATTTCTTCCATGATTGTTTTAGTCTTTTTTCCGTTTTTCTCCGTCTCTTCCCTTTCTTCCATGATTATTTTGGCCTTTTTCCGTCCCCTTCCGTCTCTTCCATTCCTTCCATGATTACATTTATTCCATGATTATTTGATCACGATGACCGAGTTGTATCCCCCGAAGCTGTCGTCCACCCGCTCGGCGTTGTTGGGGTCGTGCTTCCAGACTACCCCGCCATCCAGGACGAACTTGTACTCGTACCGGCCGGGTTTGAGGGGGATGACGATCTGCCAGAGGCCTTTTTCGTTCTTGGTCATGGGGTCGATGGTGGGGTCGAAGGGGCCGATGACGGTGCCGCCCCAGTTGTTGAACACGCCGGCTAAGTTGACTCGCTGGGCCGCCGGAGCGTCGAATTGAAACAGAACTCCGCCCTCCACCTGGTGGGGCGGCGGGAGACGGTCCTTGATGGCGGTCATGGCAGTGCAGGCCAGAAGGCCGCAGCACAGAAGCAGCATCATAAAGGCCGAGAAATTGGGTAATCTGATGTGCGGTCTCATTTAAAAATTCACCTCGATGGTCACCGTAAGGCGGTGTTCGTTCTCCAGAGCGTTTTCAGCCCGGCGGACGAGTTCCAGTTTGTACTCGTTGTCTCGACCGTAGTTGGGCACATCGCTGCCTTCATCTATCTCCTGGACCAGAAAGTCCACGCGCCCCTTGGATCGCCTGTATCGGTCGAACTGGTCGATGGGATTGACGCCCCAGGCCAGGCCTAACCGCACCTTCGGGGAGGGATGATAGGCCACCTCCAGATACGGATTTCCGTAGTAATTGCGGAAGTAAAGGACCTGATCAGTGCTCAGGGCGTAGATCTGAAAACGGCAATTGGCCCCGGCGGTGACATGCCTGGTGAGGGGAAATGCCGTTTCCAGGATGATCTCGCCGGTCTCCAGATAGAGGTTCTCCCACACCAGATCGCCGTCGCCAAGGGCCAGCTTCTCCATGGTGTAGCGATGATACTTGCCGTCCAGGCTGCATCGCCAGTCGCCCATGGTCTTGAAGGCCAGGATGGACTGCAGCGTCAGGGTCTGTTTTACGTTCCTCAGGTACAGGTCGTGAAAGTTGTTCAGATACCCATACCGGTTGTAGCGCGGGTACTCGTAGAAAGCCCAGTGCTCCCCATAGATGAACCCGTCGATGATCTTTTGGTCTTCAAGCATGGCCAGCAGGGTGATTTCCGGTTCTTCCAATAGCCAGACAGGAGGTGCCTGCCAGCGGGCCCGGCATTTGAGCAGAGTGATCTGAGGCTCATATTTCACCGGATCGTCGATCTCCTGCCCCAGATTGGTGTGCACCTGTCCCTTCTCCAGCTCGTAGCTGATCTCCATCTGGAAAGCCTCGTTAGGCCTGGCCAGGATGCCTCCCACGAACCGGTTCACATCGTATTTCTCGTTGAAGATCACGGTGCTGGTGTCGTACTCGACGGCTCCAGTGGAGGATTTGAAGGTGTGCACGTCCGATGTGGCCTTCAGGGAGGGATAGCGGCGCAGGGCCACCTCGCCGTAAAAGATCAGGTTTTCCGAGAGCAGGGGAACCCGCAGGTCAGCGGCGTAGGTCTTGTCGGCCTCGCGGTCCACCTCGAATTCGGTGAAGTGGAAGTAGTGCTCCACGTTCCAGCTTCTGGTATCGCTGCCGGTGGAATCATACCAGTCATGATAGAACTGACGCCACCACGCGCTGGGCAGAAAGGTCCAGTTCTTCTCGTTGACCCCGGCGGCGATGGTTCGCTCGTCCAGGACGGGCACCGCCTGGACCGGCTTAACCCTCAGGAATGAGATACCCACAGAGGGGAGCTGGCCAACCTTTAAGCGCAACCCCGTGCGGTCCACCTCTTTCTCATCGTCGGCGTAGAAGGCCAAGAGCTCGGTGCCCTCATCCCCGACCAATTTGGCCATGCCCAGGGTGTGGCTTGAGATGGCCGAGGAGGTCAGCACGATGCCCTGGGTGTTCTCCCCGAAGGGGTCCTGCGTGTCTCCGATCTTGCCCACCAGGGCCAGGGGATCGTCGAACTCGACCAGCAGCTCGTTGTGATAGGGCAAGATCCTGAAGCGGGCCGCATCTACCATGATGTGAGCCCGGTGTAGCTTCAAGGTGGGATCATCGTCGATGGTGTTGATCCTGGTCTCGACCCAGGCGGAAACCCCCGAGCTAACCTCAACGGAGATGTCCAACCTGATGTCGTGCTCCGGCTTGATCAGGCCGAAGCGGTTATCGTCCTCCGGGTCACGCCGGGTGAGCAGGGCGCTGACGTACCGTCCGCTGACATAGGGCAAGGCGCTTTTCTCCACAGCAGCCTCTACGGGCGCTGCCTTGCCCTTCTCGGGGATCACGATCTTCAGCCTTTCTCCGGAGCCCGTGAGGACCAGGATTGCATTCTCGCCGCCGTAGCCGTCGGGGCCTGTGTCGTGAGCGTTGGGATCGATGGTCCAGTTGCCGTCGATGACGAACTTGTACTCGTGGCGCCCGGCCGACAGAGACAGAGACAGGCGCCAGACGCCATCGTCGCCCTGTTTCATCAAGTTTGCCTGCGCGTTCCAGCCGTTGAAGCTTCCGGCTAAATACACTGCCCCGGCGCCGGGGGCCAGGCAGGAGAAGACCACCTGGCCGTTCTCTACCTCGGGGGCCAGATCCTCCTGGGCCCGGAGAGCATGGGCGGGGATCAGAAGCCCCACAAGCGCCAGCAAAGTCATCCCCAATCTGGCAAGTCGCTTTGTGATCATCGTTTTCTCCAGAAGAAGTCCTCCTTAAAATGAGATTTTTGTAACAAAAAAGAGCTTGTGGTCGATTTTGCGGATGTTGTCGGCGATGTCGTTGTCATTGACCAGATCGTTGTCGGTATGCCAGCCGCTGCCGAACTCGATGAAGATCTCCGCATTGGAGGCAAGAAAATAGCCCACGTGCGCCATCAGGGTGGACCACTCGTCCACCCGGGAGTCAACCAGGGCCATTCGGGAATAGACCTGCCACCTCTCGCTGATGTTGGCCTTGACCTCGGTGCCGAAAATGGTTCGCTCGCCGAACCGCCGCGATCCGCCGTAAACCCGGTCTTTCTGACCGATGTCCTTTTTCTTCACCTGAAACTTGACCAGGGCGATCTCGTTCTCCGACTGGACCTCCGCGAAGAAGCTTTCCGTGCTCTCGGAAAGCTTGAACTCCCCGCGGATGGGATCGTGGTTGGTGTACCAATCGTAGTTGATTCTGGCCGTGATGCCCCCCTTGAACTCGATGTACAGCTCCGCCTGGCTCCAGCGCACCCGATAGGCCCGCCGCCTGTCCTCCCACACCAGGAAGGTGCGTTTCTCGGGATCGTATGACGTCTCGTAGCCATCGTGCCGCAGGGTCAGGGTGATGGCCTTGCGGGGAACGGGAATGACCGCCTGGAGAAAGTAGCCCGTCTGATCGAAAGAGCTGCCCCAGTCGGTGGGGTGGAACTGGTCGGAGAGGTGGTCGTGAAACTCCCTGCCGTAGTCCCGATAGTGTCCCAGAAAGCTTATAGAGCCCAGCCGCAGCCCCCGGGCCTCTAGTTTGAAGGCCGATCGATTGCCGGCCCGGCCGTCGATCCAGCGTCGTTGGGGCTGTTTCTCCAGAGAGGGGTCCCAGCTCTCGGCGTATTCCAGGGTGAGGTCGGCGTTAAGGACGGTGATTTTCAGATCGCCAGCGATGACCCGGTTGAAGGATGAGTCCGGATGGACGTTGTCATCCGACCAGTCCCTCTGCAGGAAGGTGGTGCCCAGGTCAAGATGGCGGCTCAGTCGCTTTTCAAACCGGCCGATGTATACGTCGTCGCCCTCGCCGTTGCGGGAGATCATCAGGGCGCCGCGAGCTCCTTTTCTCTCCAGCATATCAAGCCGCAGGCCCTGAGCCCGGCCATAGTCGCCCCTGGCCTCGCCGCTGATCAAGCCCAACAGATATTCGCTGAAGGAGTGCCGCCACTCGTTGCTGAACAGGACCGCCTCCATGCCCCAGCGTTTGAGCTGGATGTGATTCTCCCAGCAGTGAAAGTTCTCCGGCTTGAGCACGTTCTCGCCGTTGGCACCCACCTTGAAAAATGTCTCCACCCAGCTCGTGGGTTTGCTGTAAAAGCGGAGCTCAAAGTAATGTTTGATATAGCCTAAGTTGCCACCGTGGGAGTCGCCGGGATTGTCCTGGAGCTGCTCGTAGTTGAGCTCGTAGAAGCCGCTCATGGATGGGCCGGCCAGAGCTGGGATGGTGGCCATGGTTGTCAGGAGCAAGGCGAGAGCCAGAGCTCCGCCGATCTTCACGGCCTCGTGTTTGCGCATTGCTGGTTTTCCAAAAAGTGTCAAGGGATCTCTCCCGGAAAGCTGTCAGCTAAGGTTCTTGGTAATTCCCTTGTGTATTACGGCTTTCTCTGGACTCACTTTTTCCCGGCTGCGCCGCTCAGTTTGGTGACGATGTACGTTCCCCCGGCTTTGGGATCCCGGGTGATCTCCACGATGCCGTGACTTTTAGCGTCCTCCAGAAGGTCACCGAAGCTGGAGTACCCGTAGCTCTGCTCGGTGAAGGAGGGCTGTTTGCGCTTCATGGTATCCTTGATCAGGGAGGAGTACAGCACGTCCTTATTTTCGCGGATCAAGGCATTCACGGTGGAGACCAGAAATTTGAAGACCTCCGCTTTATCGGCGGGAAAAGTCCCTAATGTCTGTGACTTGGTCTGCCCACTCCTCAGGTCGTCGTAGAAGATGAACTCGTCGCAGTTGTCGATTAAAAGGTTCGAGCAGGACTTGCGCACGCCGATACCGATGACCGATTTGTCGTTCTCGCGCAACTTTGAGACCAGGGGGGAAAAATCGGAGTCGCCGGAGAGGATCACAAAGGTGTCCAGGTGTTCCTTGGTGTAGCACAGGTCCATGGCGTCAACAACCATGCGGATGTCGGCGCTGTTTTTCCCGGTCATCTGCCGCTTGGGGATGTCGATGAGCTCGATGCCCGCGGCGTGGAGTTTTTCTTTGTACTCGCCAAAGTGACTCCAGTCGGCGTAAGCCTTCTTGACGATAATCTTGCCCTTCTCCAACAGCCGCTCCAGGACCAGCCGGACGTCGAACCGTTTCCGGCGAGAGGCCCTCAGGCCCAGGGCGATGTTGTCGAAGTCGATGAACAGAGCTAAATTTTTCTCTTGATTTGTTTTATTCATGAAAAGCGCCTTCTTTCGATTCACTATCTTTTGTCAGCAAGATGGAAAGGGTCGGCATCAACAGCGCCTTCTCCTCAGTATATCAGCCCCACCGTTACCCGGTAGGAGTTGTCCATCCGCTGGTGGTTGACCAGGGCGAAGTCCACCTTCCAGTGGTCGGCCTGGACCCCTACTCCGGCACTCTGGCGATCCTGAGCCGTGCCCACCCGGACGGCATAGGCATTGAAGAACCAGATCTCTCCTCCGGCATGAAAGCGAAAGTCACCGAAATCGCCTGTCAGGGAGGCCAGGTCGGTGGTAAGAATGACCGTTTCCCGGAACACGTAAGCCGCTCCGAGGTGGTATCGCCGGGAGATGAGGTCGGGATTGGTGGTGGTGCTGAGCATGCTCATCTTCGGCTCGTTCAGGTTGCGGGCTGAGAGGCCCAGGGTGAGGTTGCGTCGGAACTGCAGCAGCAGGCCCAGGTCGACACCCCATGCCGACTGGGCCCCCTCGTAAGCCGGGTCGTTGTACCGCTCGTAGCCCGGAGCGTCCAGCCGGAAGTGCTTCAGGTTGACCCCGGCGCTCAACGGTCCCAACCCGCCCCGGGCCAGAGAGAGGATGAAGGTGTTCTCGCTGAGCACGTCCTTTAAGGCGGCGTTCAGCCAGCCGAGCCCCAGAGACACGAATCCCAGGTCCGGAGCCTTAAAGGCCAAGTAGCTCACCTGGAAATCGGGCACATCGAACATCCAGGCCCGGGTGCCCATGAGGCGGATTCCCTGCATGCGAGTTAAACCGGCGGGATTCCAGTAGATGGCGTTGGCGTCGTCGGCGATGGCCACGAAGGCGCCTCCCAGGGCCAGGGGCCTTGCTCCCACGGCAACATCTTCGAAGCCCGCCTGGCAGACCCCAGCAGACAGCAGACAGCCGACAGCTAACAGCGTGCCGATTGCGGTGATCCTGCCTCTCATGGTGGTGTGCGTCGCGTGAATCATGATCATTTCACCATCTTTTCCTTCGGCCTGCTAAGCCGTAAATTATCGGATGACTCCCACCCCCCGGGCCAGCTTGGCCAGGGGCAGCTCCTCTCGCTCGCTCTTAGCGTAGATGAAGACGAAGTAGAAGCCAAAGGAAACGATATCGCCCTGGGCGTCCCGGCCATCCCAGATTAGGTTGTGCCCGCCCCGGGTGAAATGCTTTTCCTCGGCCAGGATTCTGGTCAGCTGCCCGGTGATGTCGTAAATCTCGATGCGCAGCAGGGCAGCGGTGTTCAGGGAAAACTGGATGGAGAGGTCGTCATACAGGCCATCTCCATTGGGGGAGAATGGGTTTGGGTCAAGGTGGACATCGTCGATGACGCTGGCTACCTCGCCGGAGACGCCGGGATCCACGAAGAGGCCGTAGATGCCCGTCTGGGTGATCTGGGCCTGGACGATGTTTGCCGCCGGGTCCACACGCCCCCCGGTTCGCGCCCAGCGCTGGGTTCCCTCGTTCCAGTTGTAGAGGCGCAGTTGGCTCTCGTTGCCCGACACCTGATCCTGGGTGTAGTGGAAAGTCAGCCCCACGGGTTTTGTGAAAACCTCTGTTCCTTTGTCCGGCAGCGAAATCCTCCGGTACAGTCCGGTGGGCGTAAGGGGGCCGTTAGTAGCATAGGGAGGCGAGGCCGTGTTGGCCGAAGGCGCCGTGAAGGTAGAGGGATCCGGGATGGCGATGGAGATATGTCTCCCTGCTGGGAGAATTCCCGGGGGAACCTCCAGCATGGTGCCGTCGGGGGCGAAGACGGTGATGGTGTCCGGCTCCTCGGGGACAACCTCAGCCCAGGACACCTCCTGGATGGCCGGTGGGGCGAAGACGATCACCACGGTGTCCATGTCCGCTGGCGTGATTGGCACCCTGGTCCCGTAGGTGCCATCTTCGGCCTGAATGAAGAAGTAAACCGAGTCGGGGATATCTGCCAGCCACAGCTGGGTGCCGCTGATGTTGGCCATCCTCACACAGGAGGCCTGCTCCACATCACCCTCCGGGATCACGTACACAGAGTCCATATCCTGGGCCGTTTCCACGTAAAAGACGACCACGCTGTCCAGGGTGCCGATGGAGCTCTGCTGCCCGATGCTGGTCTGGTCGGACACGTCGGCCAGCACGGTGATACGATCCAGGCCGGCCACGGAGGACTCCAGGATTACCGAGCTGGGCAGTTCCTCGAACAGGATGGAGGGGGGAACCTGATCCAGGCTTTCCATGAGAATGTAATCGGCGTACTGGCTTAAGTCAGTTTTATCGCCTCCCGTCGACCAGTCGCCCATGGAGGGGTAGTGGCCCAGCTGGGCGTCGGTGGGCACAGTGTCGTACGCGCCCCGGCCGGGTTGGGTACACCAGGCCTCCAGGGAGATTACCGGCGGCTCCACATTCTCCCCGTCTTCATCGTAGACGGCGTCATAGTCGATCCCTAAGGCCCGCAGGGGAATCTGGAACTCCACGAACTTGTTGGGCCCTGAATAAGGTCCCTGGTCCCGGTTGGGAATGCCGTCGTCTCCGATAATGGTGAAAAAGCCCGGCTCGAACTCGGGATAATAGCTGTCCACCGAGTCCTGGGTGATCTCATTCCACCATTGGTCATCAACGTCCCAGTGATACAGCTTGAAATCGTTGGAGTGGTGGTCGAACCAGGTGATGAAGTCCGGGCGATGCTCGTGGAGCAGCTCCTCGTTATTGTTCCACGGGTCGGTGTAGCCGCTGGGTGAGGCCTCGCTCTGGTTGCCGCCAGTAGGCGTCCTATTCACGTCGATGACCACCCCGACCTGTGTGCTCCAGTAGCCAAATCCTCCGCCCTGCGCGGGCAGGCCATCGGTGTCGGTGTGTACCAGGCCGATGTAGAGATAGAGCATATCGTTGGTGACATACATCTTGCCCATCTCCATCGGATTGGCGCTATAGTCGTTCTCCGGGCCGATCCAGTGGTTCCAGTTGTCCTCGATGGGAGCGTCGCCGATGCCGTTGTTCCACTCCGACCAGATGGGGGCCAGCTCCTCGGTGGCCGGGTCATAGTCGTTGTCGATGGCCGCCAGGTACTCGTCCACATCCTCGGTCTGGGGGTCGTCGAAGTCATTTGACCCGTCTACCACGATGTTTTTGCCATACTCCTCCGAATACTGGGCCCAGGCAGGCCAGGCCAGCAGAAGGCCGGTGAGGAAAAGGGCAAAACAGGATCTCCAACTTCTCAACGGTAAAATCCTCTCATCTTGGTCAATCGGATCTCCCCAGCACTTCTTTGTTGATCCGCCGGACGGCGTCGTCCAGGGCCTTTTGGACCGATTTGGTCCCATCTAGGGCCGCCTGCATCTCCGGGTTGATGATGTTCTCCAGCTCATCGTAGTCGGGGATGGGGGGCCTGGGGATGGCCGTCTTCATCTGCTCGACGAAGATTCGCAGATAAGGGTGTTGCTCGAAGTCCAGGTGTTTCTCCGCCTGGATGTTCACCGGGATCTGGCCCAGCTCGTTGCACCATCTGGCCTGTACGGCCTCGCTGGCCATGAACTTCAGGAATTCAAGAGCCTCTTGTGGGTGCTGGCAACTGCGGAAGATGATCAGGTCATTGCCGCCGACGTTGGTGGAGGTGCCCGCCGGGCCTTCGGGAATGAGGCCCACCCCAAAATCGATCCCCGCCGCCAACAGGCTTTTGACAGCCCACGGTCCGCTGAATATCATGGCATACTTGCCGTTCTGAAAGCCCATGTCGCCTCGCACCCCACCGGCCCGCCAGCCACCACCCTCGATCTTGTGCTTGCCATACAGATCCACTTTCAGTTGAAATGCCTGAACGCCCTTTTCCCCGTTGAGCACACAACTTGTGCCATCCTCGCTGAGGAATTGCGCCCCGAAGGTGTTGAAGAAGGGAAAGGTCCACCACAGGGAGTTGCGCATTCCGAAGCCGAAGACGCCCTTTTGCGGATCGGTGAGCTTTTTGCCGAAGGCGATGAACTCGTCCCAGGTTCTGGGAGGTTTCTCGGGATCCAGGCCCGCCTGGCGAAAGAGGGTCTTGTTGTAGAACAGGCACAGCCCGTTGACCTGTTCCGGCATGGCGTAGGTGATCCCCTCTACCAGGCAGCTGCTCAGGGCCACCGGGAGCAGCTCGCCCCTGATCTCGCCGAAGCCCAGCGTGTCTAAGTTGACCAGGGCGTTGCGGGTGGCCAGCTTGGGCACGAAGGAGCCGTCCACCCGGGCGATGTCCGGTGTGGTGCGGGTGGCCAGAGCGGTGAGGATCTTCGGCTCTGCTCCCACAAAAGGCAGCCGGGTGGCCTTGATGGTCACATCGGGATGGCTGACCTGGTATTCGGTCAACAGTTCCTGAAACAGGGCGTTTTCCTGGTCGTTGTAGGTCTGCCAGATGGTCAGGGTGATGAGGCCCTCTTCCTTTTGTCCGCCGCCGCAGGAGATGAGCAGAGCTGTGAGGATGAAAAGACTCATTGCAAATTGTACATTGCAAATTTTAAATATTAAATTTTTCATCATAGCCTCTGGATAGTGATGAAAGTTTACATCCATCTGAATTTCTTACCAGATGATTTTTTCACGATATTTGTTTTTTGCATTGGTAATCGCTAAGGGATTTCTGCTTGTTCCTCTCGAATAATCCTTTTCATCATTGGGATGAGGACTTCAAGATAATCTATATAATCGCGTGCTTGTTTCATACAAAAACAACCTCTTTCAATATACGTTGTCCGATCCTTGGTTTGAGAGCATCTTTCATCACCAAGTCGACTTTGATCTCCAGGAGGTCGCTCAGGTAGTTTTCCAGCTCGATGAACTTCAGAAGACCGGGTGTCTCCTTGAAAACAACCAGGATGTC
This sequence comes from Candidatus Zixiibacteriota bacterium, assembly GCA_030628225.1. GTDB lineage: Bacteria > SM23-81 > SM23-81 > SM23-81 > SM23-81 > DAOVRJ01. The sequence goes on from DAOVRJ010000040.1 coordinate 11,903, forward strand.
AAGATCGCTCCCTTTCCCTTGTCGCTGATGTATATATGAACCAAAGAGCCCCAGCGATTCCACTTTGTAGCGTTCGCTAAGCAAGGGAAGTTGCTCGCGCAGTACGTTTATGATCTGCGATATATTTTTTTCCTGTTGCATGCTTATTCTCTTTTCATGAATTGACAATGAATGAGATATGTTACTTTAATAACACCAACTTTCTCATATCGTAGAGATTTGCTCCTGTTGTTAATCGACAGAAGTAGATGCCACTCGCTACTGCGCGTCCAACATCATCTCTCCCATCCCAAGCAGCCTGATATCCGCCCGGGTCCTGGATATTATCTACCAGTGTTTTCACTTCCTGTCCCAGAATGTTATAGATTCTTAAAGTAGTACGGCGCAATCTTTCCTCCGAATCTATTTCTGGTACAGAGTAACCAATTACGGTCGTTGAATTGAATGGATTGGGGTAGTTCTGATAAAGCTGGAAGGCTTTAGGCATCACTACTTGATCATCATCGTCTACCTTCACCACATCTAGTTCAGAAAAGACCTTCACCTCATCAAAATTGGCATAGGTAGCGTATGCACAAAAACCAAGGTAGTGATGACATACAGATTCTGATAGATAGACACACAAGTTTAGATAAGCCCAAGTTAAATAATGGCCATCAGGACCAGGATAAATCATCCAATTGACTGGCTCCTCCTCTTCTTCTGGCCAGACCTTGAAGTAAATCTGAGGTGGACGTTGGTTTACTGTATCTGACTGACCTATCTTGAAGTAATACCAGTTGTTTATCTCCAGATCATAGGGAAGATAGGCAAAATAAGGAGTATTGATAAGTGCATCGCTAAGGAATAGCCCTTTCTTATGATCAAGGTAAGGCGAGTAATAACAAGCAATATTACCACCATAGCAAAAGCCCACCTTTGGATCAAAGAAATAAGGACTTGAATTAGGGAAGAAGTCAGTGACTTTAATCTTCACCTGAGCAGTAAAGGCCACAGGTGGAGGATCATAATCGACAGCAAAAACATCTGCTGGCAATGTGCTATCTCCGCTCCAATGCCGGTATACTTTGGTGCTTCCATCCATCACTACCTTCCAGGTGGTATCAGAATATAGCGAGGCCCACGGAGATCCCCATCCTTGAGCAGGTCCTCCGACGGCGTTTTGCTCAAAATCATCAAACCAAAGAAGCTCCGCCTGAGCTAAGTAGGGGAGGAAAAGAACGAATAAGATTCCAGATAGCATAATTCTCGTCATTTTAGGTCATCCCTCTCGTTGACTTTACCTCACCTCATCTTAAGCTTCTCCCATCCACCAAACTCCTCACCCCGCCACGAGGGGGTAGCGGAGGAAAGCTTCCAGAAAGGTTTATGCCCCA
>DAOVRJ010000049.1 GCA_030628225.1 Candidatus Zixiibacteriota bacterium
CGCCGGATTGGCGTAGTGTGGCATACTCAGGGCTCAGGAAAGAGCCTGACTATGGCTTTTTACGCCGGCCGTATGATCAGCGAGCCCGCTATGGAGAATCCTACGATCGTCGTCATCACCGACCGCAACGATCTGGATGACCAGCTCTTCGGTACCTTCTCGCTCTGCCGTGACCTGCTTCGTCAAGCGCCGGTGCAAGCAGAAGACCGTTCTGATTTACGCAAGAAGCTTAATGTGCGTGCCGGCGGCGTTGTCTTTACTACGATCCAGAAGTTCTTTCCCGATGAGAAAGGAGACCGACACCCGGTTCTTTCACAACGTCGCAATGTGGTCGTGATCGCCGATGAAGCCCATCGCTCCCAGTATGACTTTATCGATGGCTTCGCTGGGCACATGCGAGATGCCCTGCCGAATGCCGCCTTCATCGGCTTCACCGGTACGCCCATTGAGCTTGTGGATAAAAACACCAGAGCGGTATTCGGGGACTACATCAGCGTCTACGATATCCAGCGCGCCGTTGAAGATCGCGCCACCGTTCCGATCTACTATGAGAGCCGCCTGGCCAAGCTGGATCTGGACGAGGCTGAACGACCGAAAATCGATCCTGATTTTGAGGAAGTGACCGAAGGGGAGGAGGTCGAGCGGAAAGAGAAACTCAAGACCAAGTGGGCGCAACTGGAGGCAATCGCTGGAACTGAGAAACGGCTTAAAATGATCGCCAAGGATATCGTATATCATTTCGAGCAGAGAGCCGATGCAATGCTCCGACTCACTCGAGATGAGGGGAAAGCGATGATTGTCTGCATGAGCCGGCGTATTTGCGTTGAGCTGTATCGTGAGATTTCAGAGCTGCGTCCCCAATGGCATCACGACGAGGATGAGCAAGGCATTATGAAGGTTGTCATGACCGGTTCTGCCACTGACCCTACGGAATGGCAACAGCACATTCGTAATAAGCGACGTCGCAAGAAGTTGCGAGAACGCTTCAGCAAACCGCTGGATCCGTTCAAAGTTGTGTTGGTTCGTGACATGTGGCTTGCGGGATTTGATGCACCATCGCTGCATACGATGTATGTGGACAAGCCTATGCGCGATCATGGACTTATGCAGGCCATAGCCCGCGTAAACCGTGTGTTCGGAGATAAACCCGGCGGGCTTGTTGTAGACTACATTGGATTCGCGCATGAGTTAAAAAAGGCTGTAGCAACATACACTGAAAGCGGCGGAAAAGGAAAGACCGCCATCGATCAGGAAGAAGCGGTTGCCGTCATGCTGGAGAAGTATGAGATTTGCTGTGATCTCTTCCACGGCTTCGACTGGTCGAGCTGGTTGACCGGAAAACCAGAAGAGAAAATGGCCATCCTGCCGGCAGCGCAAGAACACATCCTCTCACAAGAGGAAGGTAAAGAAAGGTTGCTGCATACAGTACATGAACTGTCGCTAGCTTTTGCATTGTGTGTTTCTCATGAAGAAGCGTTGCGCATCCGCGACGATGTCGCTTTCTTCCAGGCTGTACGGGCGGTGTTGGCCAAACGTGCGCCTTCCAAGATCAAAGCAGAGGAGGAGCTCGATTTTGCCGTTCGGCAAATCGTCTCTCGAGCTGTGGCTTCCGAAGGCGTAGTGGATATCTTCGCGGCTGCTGGACTTGAAAAACCAGACATCTCGATTTTGTCTGATGAATTTCTCGCTGAAGTCCGAGGTATGCCCCAAAGAAATCTTGCGGTGGAGGTTCTCCGAAAACTGCTCAATGGCGAGATCCAAACTCGCAGACGCAAGAATGTCGTCCAGGCGCGTTCTTTCGCCGAGATGCTGGAGCAGGCTATACGACGCTATCAAAATCGTTCAATACAAGCTGCACAGGTCATCGAAGAACTGATCGCACTGGCCAAACAGATGCGAGAGGCAGATCGTAGAGGCGATGATCTCGGTCTTATGGAGGATGAGTTGGCATTCTACGACGCCCTGGAGACGAATGACAGCGCTGTGAAAATTCTGGGCGATGAGACACTGCGGGGGATTGCACGTGAACTCGTAGTAGCAGTTCGCAAGAACGTTACCATCGATTGGACCATACGCGAGAACATACGAGCTAATTTAAGAGTTATAGTGAAGCGCATCCTGCGAAAGCACAACTATCCGCCGGATAAGCAGGAGAAGGCTACGCAGACGGTTCTTGAGCAAGCAGAAGTTCTCTCCACGGAATGGGCGATAAAATGAGCTAGTAGCAGAGGACAGATTTAAGACCTTCTTCGAAGGTCGCATTTTAAATCGCGAGTGAAAATTTGCCCCACACTTTCTCACCCAAGAAAAAGGGCTCAACATATTGAGCCCCTGCAGAGATCATCATCCCGATTGCAGTAAATCCGGGGCGAAGCCGGTTCGTCCCCAGTCATTCACGAATCTCGAGTTTCGGCTCTTCATCCAGGATCGGTTTTTCCTTTCCTCCAAACTCTCTAAACTCTCCAAACTCGCTTAACTCTCTGAACTCATTCCCCCATGAACACGTGCTTTTGCCCCTTCATCTCCAGCTACGCATGGCGGTGAATCAGACGATAATCTATGGTCTGGTCGTCTCTAAATCAATGCCGAGAGAGCCCTTGCAATCTTTCCCGTGCTCTTTGATGGTTTGGGTTAAGCTCCAGCGTCCGCCTCCATTCGGCTTTTGCCTCCGGCCACCTTCCCTGTTGCTCATAAGCGCAGCCCAATATAAAGTGAAAATCGGCATCATTGGGCTTTATTGCTATTGCCTTTTTGAACTCTTGAATCGCCTGGTCAAAGAGCTTCCTCTCTTGATAGAGAATCCCCAGGTTGTAATGGGCTAAATCGAATTTGGGATCGATGGCTATTACCTGCTCGTACTGCTGGATGGCCTCATGGTACATCTTTTTGTGCACGTAAAGGCTGCCCAGATCGAAACGGGCCCTGGCGAGGTTGGGAAGAATAGCAACGGCCTTCTGATACTGCTGGATGGCCTCATCGTACATCTTTTTCTCCCAACATGTGAGCCCCAAGCTTAAATGCAATCGCACATTATCGGGCGAAACTGCCAGGGCTCTGCGGTACTCCTCGATGGCCTCGTCCAACAGCCCCACATCCCGATAATAGATGGCCAGCTCTTCATGAGCATATGATTGAGATCGCAACGACTTTGTGCTGATCAACAGCTTGAATCTTTTTATGGCCTTATCCGCATCGGCATTGACCAAAATCCACGGTATGGTGTGCACCAAAGCCACCACCGTTAAGGTCAACCCGATGGATTTCAGTCTTCGTCGATTTCTCACGCAGCCTATCAGAAGATAGGCACCCAAAAGGGTGTACGGAATGCTGGGAAGCGAGAGCAGATCCCAATCCCTGCTGGGGCCTATCTTGGGATTCAGGACGAATGTAGACAGAAAACAAAACCCGCTGGCGATGATGAAAAACCTAATCAATGGTCTTTTGAAGTTTATCTCTCGACGGTAACCGATGAAAAGCAGAAGACAGAGTATCAGACCCACAGGTGATATCAACAGATGCTCGTTGACCATATCTACCAGATGAGCCGGGGAAAACAGGGTATATGGTGGCTGTGCTGTGCTGGAACCCAGGGACAGAAACACATCGCTCTCTGCTCCTGCAAGAAGCTCTATCATACTTCGGCCGGAGAGTATGATCAGCGCGGCCGACAGCAAAATGGGAACAACGAAAGTCCCACTCATTTTTGCGAAAAGGAGCCAGTTTGAGCTCCGATGCTTCCGTTTTGCCGAGGCAAGGAAGAGGTAAATCAGTGAGGGGAATAACGCCACCGCGGTGAGATGGCAGCAGATGGTCAAAGAGAGGGCCAGGGAGGGAAAAAGGATGCTACATCGCCCTTTCAGATGATAACAGGAGAATAAAAGATAGATCAGCACGCCCACGCTCATCAAGGTGTAGCTTTCGACATAGCCGAAGAAGAGCTGCACCGTCCCCATGGACATCATCAAAGAGAAGACAAGGGCTGCTTTCCAACGATCTTTTCCCAGGAAATCGGAAAACCACAGCAGGACAAAGACAAAGAATACCCCTCCTATGGCGCTGACCAGGGCGTAAACGACGGCGGCGTCTGCTTCGCTGGCCCCCTTCATGACGTGGAATAGCCTGGCATGGAGAAACAGATCCAGCAGGCCGGTCAGCTTGAATTGATGTCCGGAGACCAACGATCTGAGGCAAAGGTAGCCATCGCCGAGAAAATGGGCTTGAGCCCTGAAAACCCAGAAGGGGACAAAGGAAACGACGGCCAGAGCCAAAAAAACAAGTCGTTTCTTTACCCTGGGGCAGGTCCTCCGAATCCAATGGAGGATCTTCTCTAGTATGTGGACACTTTTCTTGCTTGCCCATGGGATGCAGACCAAGATGCCGACCGAAACGAGCACGAGCCGGACGGGCAGGGAGAAGAAAAAGAGGTGATGGATACCCCAGCTTCGTCCGGTGGGGAAAAAAGAAACCAGCAGATGCAGCAGGATCATCAAGATACCAATACATGCAACTGCGGCTTCAAGTTTTAACTCTTTTGATTCTTTTGATCCTTTTCCCATCGGGAAAAATCCCGGTCAACGGTTTGTAAGTGACGCTTGGCCGCCGTCCCCAATGCCGCGCGATTGGGAGCCTGCTCGTACAAGAAGCTGGTTTGTCGAGACTAGAGATTCGAGACTCGGGGGAAATGCGAAAACACGTGTCCGTGTCGATGTCCATGGCCGCGGAATAAAACCGATTCTGGATGCTGGATGCGGGTTTGTGGGTGAGGAAGCTGGTATGGATGCTGGAGGCTAGAAGCTGGAAGCTGGTTGGGTCGAGACTAGAGACTTGGGGGAGATGCATTGAAAATTGATTGGAAATTGAAAAATTTGCCCCACTCCGTTTCCTTTCGCTTTTTGCCGCCTTTAGCTCCGCACTCGCATCGTTCCGAACCTCGAGTTCCAAACTCTCAACTCTCCAAACTCTCTTAACTCGCTAAATTAATTCTCTCACAACCACGTGCTTTCTCTCTGAACTCTCACCTCAAAATCTCCAGCCGCGCATACCTGGCCAACAGCTTCTTATGCACCTTGTCTTTGAAGGCCACGGTCAACTTCAGGTCGTCGGCATAGCCGCTCAGCTCCACCACCTTGCCAATGCCGAACTTGGGATGCCGGACCACTGATCCCACGCCCACCCGGGGGGTGAACTCATCGTCGGGCCCGGTCAAGCGGCTATCATCCGCTTGGACGTCTCTTTTGGGGGACCAATCGCCCTGCCCATATCCCTCCACCTCCACCAGCTCGGTGGGAATCTCGTCCAAAAAACGCGAGCGGAGGCAGCCCATCCCTGCTCCGTACCGCCTTCGCCAATGGCTCCGCGACAGAAATAGCTTCTCCCGGGCGCGGGTCATGCCCACGTACATCAGCCGACGCTCCTCCTCCAGCTCCTCAGGGCTCTCCATGGCGCGGGACAGGGGAAAGAGCCCCTCCTCCAGGCCGGCGATGAACACCACCGGAAACTCCAGCCCCTTGGCGCTGTGCAGGGTCATCAGGGTGACGGCATTGCTCGCCGGATCCCATGCGTCCACGCTGGTCATCAGGGAGACCTCCTCTAAAAAACCGGTCAAAGAGGCATCCTGGTCGCGCATGAAGAACTCCTCGGTGGCGGTCACCAGCTCGCGGACGTTCTCCGCCCGGGTCTGGGCCTCAACTGTGTTCTCCTCCATGAGCTTCGTCAAATAGCCGGTGCGTTCCACCACCTCCTGGACGACCTCGTGCACATCCAGGTCCTTGAGGCGGGCCATGAGAGACCGGAACAGCTCGTGCAGCTCCCCCAGCTTCTCCCGGATCCCCTCCCGCAGATCCTCCATCTTGCCGGCCATCTTGATGGCCTTCAGCAGACCCACACCTTTCTCGGCAGCCAATGCCTCCAGCTTGCCCAGGGTGGTGGGGCCGATGCCCCGCCTGGGCACGTTGATGATCCGCCGCAGACTGACCGCGTCGTTGGGGTTGGCCACGATCCGCAGGTAGGCCAGAATGTCCTTGACCTCCTTGCGCTCGTAGAAGCGCACGCCCCCCACGATGACATAGGGCAGGCCTATGCGGCGCAGCTGATCCTCGAAGCTACGCGACTGGGCATTGATCCGGTAGAGGATGGCGAAATCGGACAGGGCCCTCAGGTTCTGGGACCGTTCCGTCTGGATCTTATCCAGAACGGTCATGGCCTCTGACCGCTCGTCCAGGGCCTCAAAGAGAGTGATGATCTCCCCGGCCCCCTTGTCCGTCCACAGGGTCTTCTCCTTGCGCCCCCGGTTATGAGCCACCACATGTCCGGCGGCGGTGAGGATGTTCTGGGTGGAGCGATAGTTCTGCTCTAACTTGACCACCTTGGTGTCGGGATAGTCCTTCTCGAAGCTGAGTATGTTGCCGATGTCCGCACCTCGCCAGCCGTAGATGCTCTGGTCGTCGTCGCCCACAACGCACAGGTTGCGGTGCTTGGAGGCCAACATGTTGACCAGCATGTACTGGGCGTGATTGGTGTCCTGATACTCGTCCACCAGGATATATTGGAAGCGGTTCTGGTAGCGGGCTAAAATTTTGGGGTGGGCCTGGAAAAGGAAAACCATCTTGCTGATCAAATCCCCGAAATCCATGGCGTTGTTGGCCTCCAGGCTCTTCTGGTATCGCTGGTAGACCAAAGCCGCCTTTTGCTCGTAATCGTCAACGGCCTGGTTGGCGAACTCTTCCGGGGTCATCAGGTTGTGCTTGGCCCCCTCGATGCGGGCCCGGAATCCCTTGGGGGAGATGCGCTCGGCGGAGATGTTCAGCTCGACCATGGTCCTTTTGACCAGGCTTAACTGATCATCCCCGTCGTAGATGCTGAAGCTGCGGTCATACCCCAGCCTGTTTCCCTCCCGGCGCAGAATGCCGGCGCAGATAGAGTGAAAAGTGCCCATACGGATGAACCGGCCATCCCTGTCCAGCATCTTGACCACCCGGCCCCTCATCTCCTCGGCGGCCTTGTTGGTGAAAGTCACCGCCAGGATGTGCTCCGGGCTGACGCCCATTTCTCCCACGAGGTAGGCGATGCGCGTTGTCAGCACACGGGTCTTGCCGCTGCCCGCCCCGGCCAAGACCAGGACCGGGCCTTCCACATGGGTAACCGCCTCCCGCTGGGCGGGATTTAGATCGGCCAACAGGTTCACTAAAATCTCTCTCCCTAATTCCGGGGCGACCGGACACAGCTGTGGCCAGTTGCCCCTGGGCTTTTCAGCTCAAAACCCCGCTGCCATCAGAGGTAGCTGGCCACGGCATCATCGACTGTATCGTACGACTCGAAGATGCTGATCAGCTTGGTGACCATCAGCAGATTTTGCACCTTCTCGGTGGTGTTGGCCAGCTTCAGGTCGCCGCCGCTGTTGCGCATGGTGGTCAGGCCCCCGATGAGTATGCCCAGGCCGGAGCTGTTCATCCAGCTCACTCCGCTCAGGTCCACCACCACCTTTTTCTTGCCGTCGTCGATAAGCTGATGGAGCCGCTCTCTGACGGCACCGGCATCCGGCCCGCCCATGATCTTGCCTTTGGGCTCGAGAATGACCACCCCGTTCTGTTCCCGCTCGCTCATTTTCAAGCTTTACACCCCCTTTATGGGACGTAATAGAATGACCCACAAAGAATTAACCTGTGAGTCCTCTACCTAAATCCACTTACACAATACAAAGGATTGCCGGGGAAGTCAACTGTTTTTTTGCATGCTGTGGAGGAGAATGAGAGTGTCGAGCCCTTTTTTAGGATAGTGCTTTTGAAAAAAGGAGTTAGGGATTAGTGACCCCGGAAAGACAGGGATTAGGGATCAGGGGTTAGGGACCCCATTTCCACCCCCCAACATGCAACTTACTGTGATAAAAGATGCTTTTCTTGTTTTCCCCTAACCCCTATACCCTATTCCCTAAACCCTGGAAGGGTTGGGTTGGGAGGGGGATGTTTCTATCTGATGGTCGGAGACTTCGACTTTCATATTTAATCACACTTCATCATTATTTATCAGCTCTCTTCTTTTATAAACAATCCTCCTCAAGACTTCTCAATCTTATCAATCCAGCAGAAAACCATTTAAACCTTGACAAAACCCTCGCCAACCCATAGACTGATAGAAATTGACGATGCCCCATTTTCATAGAGAGTACTGAAGTGAACAGGCGATCTCACATTTTTCTCTTAGTGGCCCTAATTATCGTTCTGCCCCTCTCCCCCCTCCCACACGCCCACCCCTTTCAGGACGACATCTTCTACCAGATCTTCCCCATCTCCTTCCGCGACTCGGACGGCAACGGGTTCGGGGATTTCGACGGTATCGTCGAGGCCATACCCTACCTGCAGGATCTGAGCATCACCGCCGTGTGGCTCAATCCGGTCTTCTACTCCAAGACCTATCACGGATACCAGTATGTCCGCCACGACAGTCTCAATCCCCGGTTCGGCAGCGAGGCCGAGTTCATCGCCATGGTGGAGACCCTGCACGACGCCGGGATCGATATATACATCGACCTGGTGGCCTACGGGGTGAGCGAGGATCATCCCTTTTTTCAGGATGCGTGGGGCAATCCCTCCTCAGCGTATGATCAGTGGTTCGCCTTCACCGACGACGGTAACTGGAACTACTTCGGCTTCGGCGGCGGCTACCACGACTGGCAGGGCAACTGGATCACCCACGTCTTCTGGGACCACAATCACCAGCCGGTGCGGGACCATCTGGTGGACAAGCTTTCTTACTGGTTGGATCCGAATGACGATGGGGATTTCCACGACGGCATCGATGGCTTTCGCATCGATCATCTATCGGTGGACTGGTGGTCTGAGTCGCAATGGGGTTACGATCTGTCCCTGTGGGATGATCTCACGGCCGGACTACGGGAGGTCAATCCAAACGTACGCTTCATCGCCGAAGATTCTCACTGGGGGGCGCATCATCCGGAGATTTTCGATCACGGTCTCGATGCGGCCTTCAATATGCCGTTTCTTGCCTCTTGGGACCGCTATTTACCCTCTCTCCTTTGGTACGCGGAAGGTTGGGAATTAAGCCGAGAGGTTGAAAAAGATCTCCTTCTTCTTCCTGATAGTGGGCAATGGCTGGGATTGCTGAATAACCACGATGTCAACAGAATCAGTGAGAACCTGATGGATAGTGAAAGCCTCTGCAAGCTGGCTGCAGTGTGGCTCTTCACCAGCCCCTTTCCACCCTGCCTGTATTACGGCGAGGAGATCGGCATGCGCGGCCACAAGGTGGATTGGTACGGCAACGATGCCAACGACCTGCACATCCGCGAGCCCCTCGAATGGAACGCCGTTTTGACCGTCCCGCCGCATGCCCAGTGGTACCAGGGACACTCTCAATACAGCAGCAATCAGTTCGCTCAGGACAACGACGGCGTCTCGATCGAGGAGCAGGACTCCGACAGCACCTCGCTGCTCAACCATTATCGCTCTCTGGCTGCCCTGCGCACGGAGCATGCCGCCCTGCACACGGGTGAGTTCGACCCCGTCTGGGTGGGCGATGAGCGGGTCTATGCCTGCCTGCGGCATGACGACACCAGCTCGGTGCTGGTGGCCGCCAATCTGGCCGACGGGCCGGTGAACCTGGAGGTGGACTTCGCCGGCACGCCCCTGGGCCTGCTGGAGCGAACGGTGACCGACATCTGGCAGGGCCGGAGCTATGACGATATTACCATCGGAAACGGCGACGAGTATCCGCTGCACCTGGACGCGCAATCGGCTGTCATCCTGGGCATCGGCGGGGCCATCGACACCAGCGAACACCGACTGATCTTTCAGGTCGACCTGTCGGCCTGGGATCCCGATCCGGACCTCTTTCCGCCGGAGCTACGTGGCGACAAGTACCCCCTGAGCTGGTATTACGGCCAGTCCATGGACGAGGTAACGGACGGCATCTGGCAGACCGAGGTCGAGTGCAAGGGCTCGCTCCACGGCCAGACGGTGGAATATAAGTACAAGCTGTCCGGGCGGGGGTTCGCGGACCATTCCATCGGCTGGTCGCCGGATCCCAACCTGAGCTTCGTGGTGGACACCACCCAGCATCCGCAGACCTTGACCTACAATGGAACGGGCTGGACACAGCCGTACCGGGAACATCCGCTGCGTTTCGTCATCGACCTGTCCCACTGGGAACAGCAGCCCTTCCAACATGACCTGGAGGTGCGGGGAGACTTCGAGCCCTTGAGCTGGTATGATGGCATCGATACGGAATATGCGGGCGAGGGCATCTGGTCGCAGACGGTCATCATGACCCTGGCCCAGAACACCTGGTTCTACTATAAATTCAAGCTGAACGGACCGCAGTTCTCCAGCCAGGGCGAGGGCTGGACCCCGGGCGGGAACCGCTATGTCTCGGCCGATCTCAGCGGGGACACCCTGGTCGTCGTGTACGACGGCGACACCTGGTATCAGCCGTATGAGACTTCTGTTGACGCAGATAACGAATCACCTCTACCCCAAAAATTCCGTCTATATCAAAACTATCCCAATCCGTTCAACGCCGCTACCACCATCCGCTATGACCTGCCGGAGAAGAGCAGAGTGCAGGTGCACATCTTTAACGTGAGAGGTCAATTGGTGGAGAGACTGGTGGACGAGAGGCAAGGACCCGGTCATCATGACATCGTCTGGGATGCGAAGAATCTCAGCTCGGGGATCTACTTCTACCAGATCATCGCCGGGGAGAACCGGGCGACGGGGAAGTGTTTGCTGGTGAGGTGAAAACAAAGTGGCAGCGGCAATGGCAATGGCAGGAGAAGAATAGTCGGCAGCAGGCAGTAGGCAGCAAGCAGATCAAAAAATGTAGCGTCCTCACTCCTGTGAGGTCGAGCTTTTCTCCTTCCGAGTCTCCAGTCTCGAGTCTCTAGTCTCGCCCTCTATACTTCGCCTCATTGTATTTGCCTTTAACCAGCATCCAGGATCGGTTCTTCTTTTCTTTTACCAGTATCCAGGATCGCGCATCCAGCATCTGTTTTTTCCCAACGCTCCAAACTCTCTAAACTCGCCTAACTCTCTCAACTCTCAAAACTATAATCCAGGATCTGTCTTTTTCCCGCTAAATCTTAAATAAATTAACCTCTTGACAAATCACCGAGTTTCTGGTAAAATGTATTTATGGGGAGTAGTCGGCCCCTAATGTTTTTTCCAAAGCCAATCAGATTATCAATGCTCTTCTCCACCCACCTGAGGAGGTGTTTTAATGAGAACTCGTCAATTCACGTTCTCCATCCTAGCCATCCTGATAACCCTGGTGGCCTATCAGGGCGCTTACGCGGCCCAGGAGACCACCGTGACCCTCTCCTTCGAGCCGGAGCAGTTTCTCTTCGACCAGGTACGCGGCTACGACCGGGTGCGCCTGGCCGATGAGAGCTTGATCTGCCGAGTAGGAGAACCGGTCTTGCCGGCCAGGCAGGTGCGCGTGGCCATTCCCGCCGGGACCGAGGCCGTGAAGATCGGCGTGCGCTCGCTGGACAGCGAGCAGATTCCCGGCAGCTACCATATCTTCCCCGGACAACCGCCCAGGCGCCTGGACGGCAGCTCGCCAGTTCCCTTCGTGGAGCCGGACGAGCAGGTGTACGGCTCCACCCTGGCCTATCCGGAGATGCTGGCTCAGCTGGATGGGCAGACGGATCTGGCCGGACAGCAGATGGCCGTGGTGACCGTGTATCCGCTGCAGTATGTGCCGGCCACCGGACAGTTGGTGCTGCACCGTGAGCTGGAGATCACCGTGGAGAGCCGTCCCGGGTATGTGTCCCGTGAGTCATACGCCAAGTTCACCGATAAGCAGCGGGAGATGTATGAGCAGAGAGTGCGCGGCATGGTGGTCAATCCCCAGGACGTTTTTCTGAACCCGCCGATGAGCAGTCCTTCCAAGGCGCTTCCGGCCGGTGACTTCGACCACGTAGTCATCACATCTTCCTCTTACAGCTCATATTTCGACGATCTGGTAGAATGGCACAACAAGCGCGGCCTGCCGGACACGGTGGTGACCACAACATACATCTATGCCAACTACAGCGGCTCGGACAACCAGGAGAGGATCCGCAACTTCGTCATCGACGCCCACAGCACCTGGGGGACCACCTATTTCCTGATCGGCGGAGAGGACGGCACCGTGCCCTTTGA
>DAOVRJ010000199.1 GCA_030628225.1 Candidatus Zixiibacteriota bacterium
AATTTGAAATTTTCACTCTGCATTTTTCATTTTGCATTGGGGGCCACATCAAAGGGTATACAGGTATCCCTTTCAACTGAGTCGCGTACTATTCCTGAGAGTTCCCGGCGGAAGTATTTTACAGTGGCCCCAGGGCACGCGGGCCGCAGCGAGGGGGAAGCCTCCCCCTCCTGATGCTCCTTTTCGTCGCATCCCCTGCCCTCCCTTCAAAAAGATTCATTTCAAATTGCAAAGTGCAAATTTTAAATTGAAAAATGAAGTGCCAGATCAATGGGCTGACAGTTTATCAATCAGTTTATGCTAAGTCAATTTAATATTTGATATTTACATTTTACAATTTGCAATGGCACAAGGAGTTAAAATTCAGGTGTTCAGTGTAAAAAAGGACGGTGCCCGCTGAAACGCACCGCCCTTTCTACAAGCTATCAAAATAAAAGGCAAATCTCTACTGTGCCGGATAGTACCATTGGTTCCCGCAATCCTGCATGAGTATATTCTCAAAACCAGTGAACGGGCCGATGGACATACTCACCAGGACGGGATTTTCCGTGCCGGTCATATCCACTGCCCGGGCACAGGTGCGGAAGCGGCCGGCGGTGAGATTGAGGAGCATGAGCAGGATGCCCTCAGCTCCAGGCTCCCAGTCCCGGTAGCAGTACATCTCCCTTTCCGGCGGTCCCCAAGGGACGAAGGAGCCGGGCGGGATGGTCTCATGATAAGAGCCCATCTTAAAGATGACCGGGTCCTGGGCCGGGTCGAAGGACCCCTCAGCCGGCAGCTCCATATTGCCCATTGCCCAGAAGTTCCCCCCACCAAATGAAGCCACATCGCCCATTCCCCGTGTGCTTCTCCCGCCCCCATCGAAACGGATGTAGGCGCGGTTCACCGCGAAGTAATCCATGGGCTGGCCGAAACCATAGGGCACGTCGAAAACGGTGATCTTGTAGTGATAGTTGATCAGACCCGGGCCGCTGATGTAGCTGACGCGCATCGTCCACTCTCCTGCCGGAGGGTTGACCAGCTCGTAGGCTTTGCGATGGGGCTCGACCACGTAGCTTATCAGGGGGTTTCCCAGGGCTGTCTCAGGAGTGATCTCGTTTCCCGAAGGATCCAGCAGGTTCAATCCCAGCTCACAGAACTCCCAGTCAACGGCCAGCTGAACCCGGCCCAACGCCCTTTTACTCTCGCCCAGTATCACAGTGATCTCGTGCGTCTCTCCCTCGTAAAGGGTGCCATCTCCCGAGGCGGCTACATCACGGCCAACTGCCACAACGGCGTCCTCGACGGACTCCTGCAGGCCATCGAGGCCGTCTCCGATGGCCAGGGCGTAAAGCAGGGGTATTTTTCTGCCCGCGGGAAGTTCAAAGGGCCCTACAGATTGCAGGAGCCGGTAGTCGCCCTCCAGGGTCGGATCGGCCATCAGCCCGCCGCTGAGCAATGCGTAACGGTCGGAGTCGTCCAGGGGCTCCTGATCTCTTGACCACCAGCCGTGTCCGGCCAGAGGCGCGTTGAGGAATGCCCCTCCGATGTAACCCGGTGAAAGGCCGCCGTCACCATCATCGTCGAACATGTACGAGATGGCATCTGTTTCTGCGAGGCCGACCAGATCGTCCAGTGCACAGTTGCTCCCTCCCAATCTGGCGATGTTGAAGTCCCAGCAAAAACCCACGTAGACCCCGGTCAGGTGGTCGTCACCCATGTTTTGGATGACCATGTCGTGAACGATGAAGTCGGCGCCATTCCAGGCCAAGGTCCTCTGCGAAACGCGAACATTCAGAGCAAGGTGGTCGCCGGACCGGCCGTTTAAATCGTGGTACCGGGTGTAGGTGTCTTCATCGGAGAAGGCGGAACCCTCCGGCGTGATCTCGATCCCCTGCAGAGGAGACCATTCTCGTCCCGATAATCTACCTGTGGTGACGACCGTGTCACCGGCCGAAACGCCGCCCACCCAGAGCTCTCCCTCATTCAAATAGAGGTTGGTGGACCAGGCCGGCCACTCACAGGAGGGATACGGTTTCACCGGGGATCCGAAGGAACCGATGTTGGTCACCGTGTTTTGCAGATTCGTCACATCGATGACGTGTATCTGGTCGGAGGCATCATACTTCAGGTCTGCCGAAAGAGCCTCCTGATGCGGGGTCAGCACACCGGACAGGGCCAAAAAGCCAAGAAAGGCGAGGTAGAATAACAGCGTACGCCTTTTCATGGGATGTCACCCCCTTTTTTTCCAAATTCCCCAACAGGATGATGAGGTGAGGATTTCTCACCTCTATGGCAGCGAAGCTATATTTATTTTACTGTAACCAACACATTTTGTCAAGAATTTTTTTCTTCGCCGAAACAATAATTTCAGAATGAAGCGTAAATCTTATCTGGAACCTTATTCGAGATTCGAGATTCGAGGTTCGAGACTCGAGAAAGGAAAGAGATCAGGGCATCTCCACACCCTTCCCCACCAGAGATCAGAGATCAGGAATGTAAGAATGAGTCTGGAACTCGGAGCGCGGAATGATATCATACTCCGTCCCTCTCGCCTTTCACCAGGATCCAGGATCGAGGATCAAGGATCGGTTCTTCTTTTCCCCGATTCACGGTCTTTTAGCCACACACAGAATCCGCCCGGTCTTTTTGCCCGGCCGGCGGAAAGTCATGCAGTCGTAGTGGGCCAGCAGCTTCAAGCCCCCTTCCCGCAGGGCATTTTTGACCTCGCTTGTGGAGTACGCGCGCTCAGTATGGACCTCGCTGAACTTCTCGAAAAGGCTGGCCACACCTTTGCTGTTGATCTTCTTAAAAACGGTGATGCTGATCGTGCCCAGCTTGTTTTTAGGGTCATAGGAGTTAGTGCCGATGATGGCAATATCTCCAAGGTCTCGCGCTCCTTTGTGATGATCCCAGTGGGAGGCCAGGCCAGATGGGGTGTTTATGTCGAAGACGAACAGACCACCCGGGTTGAGCGCCCGGGCAACACGGGCAAAGGTGTTGACCAGATCCTGGTAGCTCAGCAGGTAGTTGATGCTGTCGAAAAAGCAGGTGGTCAGATCCACGGTCTCTTTCAGAGACAATTTACGCATATCCTGCCGCAGAAAGGCAACCTGGACCTTGGCCTGCCGGGATTTATCCCGCGCTTGCTGCAGCATGGCGGCGGACCGGTCCACGCCCACCACCCGGTAGCCCTCCCGGGCCAGGGCGATGGCCAGCGTCCCGGTGCCGCAAGCCAGATCCAGCACGCTCTTTTGGCGAAAGCGGAACCGGCGCAGGACCTCATGCAGATAGGGAAGCAATCGCCGGCTATACTCATCCCAGCCGCCGCTGTCGTAGACCTCGGCCAGCCGATCGTAGAGTTTCATCCATCGCCCTCGAGCTCAGTAGCCTAAGAACCGCAGATCCTGGTCCTTGTGTCGCCACTTCCGGCGCACCTTCACCCACAGCTCCAGAAAGACCTTTTTTTCACCCAGGGCCTCAAGGTCCTGGCGGGCCAACTGGCCGATCTGCTTTAGCTTGCGGCCCTTTTCTCCTATAATGATGCCCTTTTGGGAGTCCCGCTCCACATACACGGTCGCCTTGATGTACAGCACCCGCTGCCGCTCCTTGTACTCTTCCACCTTGACGGCCACGGAGTAGGGAATCTCCTCTCCCGTTTGCAGGAAGACCTTCTCGCGGATGATCTCGGCGGCGATGAACCGTTCCGATGACTCGGTGATCGTCTCCTCGGGATAGTACTGCGGCCCTTCGGGCAGATGTTTGGCCAGGATCTTCAGCAGCTCCTCCAGCCCGTCTCCCGTAAGAGCGGAGATGGGCACGATATCAGTGAAGGCCCCTTTTTTGCCGTAGAGCTCTATTAGCGGCAGCAGAAGCTTTTTGTCCGGCAGCACATCGACCTTGTTAAGGGCCAGCACCGCCGGTGTTTTGGTTTCGGACAGCAGCTGGATGATCCTGTCCTCGTCAGGTCCCGGATCCCGGGTGCCCTCGGTCATCAACAGGGCCAGGTCAGCGTCATGCAATGCCCGGGTGGCCGTATCCACCATGATTTTCTGCAGGCGGTACCCCGGAGCAAAGATGCCCGGGGTATCTAAGAAGAGCATCTGAAAAGACCCCCGGGTCAATATGCCCAGGATGCGGTTGCGGGTGGTCTGGGGTTTAGGGGTCACGATAGCGATCTTCTGACCCAGAAACCTGTTCAGCAAGGTGGATTTACCCACATTGGGCGGTCCGACGATGGCCACGTATCCAGATTTGTAGACCTTTGCCATAGAATATTCTCCGCGGACGTGCCCGGTCTCAGCGATGAAGAGACACGAAGCGGGCGATGGAGCGATCGTAAGTTCTCTCCACCTCCGGGGGAAAGAGGCAAGCCGGCAATTCCCCCAATTTCCAGTGATAGGCAATGCACTCGCAGCACTTGCCCTTCTTGTCGCAAGGCTCATAAGTGCAGTTGCATCTGGCCAGGTTCTTCTCGATATGGCATTCCATCCGCTTACCTCCCGGTTTACGAAAGAGACATATTTGTAGACTTAACATATCCTTTGATGGCCGGCAGCCTCTCCCGGGGCACAGCGGCGATGTACAACAGCCCCCGGG
>DAOVRJ010000297.1 GCA_030628225.1 Candidatus Zixiibacteriota bacterium
AAAGGCGAGAGGGACGGGGTATGATATCATTCCGAGTTCCGCGCTCCGAGTTCCAAACTCATTCTTACATTCCCGATCTCCGATTTCTGATGTGGAAGGATGGGGATATGCCCCGATCTCTGATCTCTGGTGGGGAAGGGTGGAGATGTGCCCTGATCTCTTTAATTTCCCGAGTCTCGAATCTCAAATCTCGGATCTTTAAAAAAGGAGTCAAGACATGCCCGAGTTCGACGAAGGCGCCGTGAAAAAAGAGGTGACCGGGCTGCTCTCACAGCTTATCAGGATCGACACATCCAACCCACCGGGAAATGAGACGGCCGCCGCGGAGTTTCTCCGCGATCTGCTGGTCGCCGAAGGTCTGCAGACGGAGATTGTCGAATCGGCCCCGGGCCGCGGCAGCCTTCTAGCCCGTGTGCCCGGCAAGGGCAAGCGAAAATCCTTGCTGCTGATGAGCCATCTGGATGTAGTCCCCGCCTCCGCGGAGGGCTGGAAACATCCGCCATTCGCCGGAATCGTTGAAGATGGCTTCGTCTGGGGCCGGGGGGCCTGGGACTGCAAGGGCATGGTGGCCCCCGAGGTGGTAGCCCTGCTGCTGCTTCTGCGGGAGGGTTTCCAGCCACAGGGTGATCTGGTCCTTGCTCTGTGGGCTGACGAGGAGAAGGGCGGCAACATGGGCGCCGGCTGGGTGGTGAAGAACCGCCCGGAGCTGGTGCAGGCCGACTTTGTGGTCAACGAGGGCGGCGGCCACGCTCTGCCGGTGGATGGGCGCAACCACTACACCATTCAGGTGGCCGAGAAGGGGGTGTTCTGGACCCGGCTGATCACCCGGGGCACCCCAGGCCATGCCAGCATGCCCCACAGGGATAACGCCCTGTTGAAGATGTCCACCTGCCTGTCCAGGCTGGGTACACTAAAGACCCCTATTCAGCAATCGGAGATCGTGGGGCAGTATCTAAGCAAACGGCTGGCCTCCATAGGTCAGATGCCCGCCGGAAAGCTGCAGGTGGACGATCGGTTCCTGGAGGAATTGGAGAAGACCCATCCCCGGGTCGCCGCCGAGGTCAACACCCTGGTGCGCATGAGCATCGCTCCCACCATGATCCAGGCGGGGACCAAGGAGAACATCATCCCCGAGCGCTGCCAGGCGGTCGTAGACTGCCGGCTGCTGCCTGGCCAGACCGCCGAGGACCTGCGCCGGACCTTCGCCGATGCCCTTGGTAGCCTGGAGGAGGTGGAGATCGAGCCCATCCAGGCCGACGAGGGATCCATCTCACCGCTGGACACGGAGCTCTATGAAGCTATTATGCAGACCATGAGCGAGCTTGATCCGGGCTGCGGCTTCGTCCCCTACATGGTCAGCGGCGGCACCGACTCCCGCTTTTTTCGCCAGAAGGGTGTGCCCGCCTATGGGTTTTTTCCTCTGAAACCGGACATTCCCCTCTCCGAACAGCTGAGCATCGTCCACGGGCGCAACGAGCGCATCAGTCAGGAGAACCTTTTGTTGGCCACCAAATTCTTTTATGAGTTGGTGAAGAAGATGCTGGGGTGAGGGAGTAGGATGCTGGTGGCTGGGGAGGTAAATGAGGCGGATACTGGATACTAGATGCTGGATACTGGTTAGGGCAAAGAAAGAACCAAAACTGGATGCTGGTTAAAACCGAAAGGAAACTGCAGAAGTGTCGTACCAAAGCTATAGAGATCTGAAAGTTTATCAACTCGCTCACAAACTAGCAATTGAGATCCATAAAATGACTCTTAAATTGCCGAAGTTCGAGATGTACGAAGAAGGTGCCCAAATCAGAAGGTCCAGCAAATCCATAACCAGCAATATTGTAGAAGGATACGGCCGGAGAAGATATAAAGCAGAGTTTATAAAATTTCTTATCTATGCTATCGCTTCATGCGATGAAACAAGAAACCATCTCGATACTCTTTTCGATACAAAATCTTTGAAAGACAAAAAGCTCTATAATCATCTCACTAGCGAATACAACACGCTAGGCAAACAGATGAGCAGATTTATAAAATCGGTTATATCTCGACACCAAACTAGAATGGGAAAATAGCTCTCATAGGTTTTTGTCATTTATCCAGTATCCAGCATCTAGTATCCAGTATCCATCAGCCAACACCTACTATCCAGCCAAACACAAACACCAATTAACAAAGGACCCTCTCATGCAAAAAACATCCATTCCCCTCAAGCGCGCCAACAGACTGATCAACAACGGCTGCACCATCCTGGTCACTGCCCGGCATGGTGAGAAAGAGAGCATCATCACCCTGGCCTGGCAGACTCCGGTCAGCAAATCACCGCCCCTGGCGGCCATCAGCGTGGGCCCAAGCCGATACTCCCACGATTTGATCGCCAAGAGCGGCCAGTTCGTCATCAACATCCCTCCCATCTCATTGCTGAAAACGGTGGTCTACTGCGGCACCGTCTCCGGGCGAGACGAGGACAAATTTAAAGGAGCCGGCCTGACTCGGGAGCCGGCGCAAATCGTATCTGCTCCGCTGATCGCAGAGTGCATCGGCCACCTGGAGTGCCGGGTGGTCAAAGAGATATCCGCCGGGGATCATACTCTGTTCCTGGGCGAGATCGTCGCCGCCAGCGCCGCCGAGGGCCTGTTCGACGAGGTCTGGCAGGA
>DAOVRJ010000306.1 GCA_030628225.1 Candidatus Zixiibacteriota bacterium
AACATCCCCCTTCCAACCCCAACCCAACCAGGATTTAGGGGTTAGGGTTTAGGGGAAAACAAGAAAACCTTCTTCTATTACAGTTAGTTACATGTTGGGGGGTAGAAGCGGGGCCACTAATCCCTAACCCCTGATCCCTAACCCCTCTCTTTTCCACGGACACGGATCACGTATTTTTTCTTTTTTCCTTGACTTGAGACCAAATGTGGGCTAGAATGATAGCCGTATTACTCTCTTTCACATAATCAGGAGGTATCCAATGCTCACCAGATGGAGTAAAACAGCTCCCGGAGCCTGGGTCGTCATTCTCATAGCCCTGCTCACCCTTGGCCAGGCCTGCGGCAAGAAGAAACAGGAGCCGGCAGAGCAAGAGGCACAGACGACTGAGGCTCAGGAGGCTCAAAAAACCCAGGCGGTACAGGCTTACGGGAAGCTGCCCTTGTCCTTCACCGAGAACAACGGGCAGGTGGCCGAGCCGGTGCGCTTCTATATCCGCGGCTCGCGGGGCACCGTCTACTTCACGCCCCAAGAGGTGGTCTACGACGTGGTGGATAGGACTTCCCAGCCCGATCGAAAAAGGCCCGGCGAGGAGAGACTCGAGATGGCCGAGCCGGACACCACCATGCGGCGCCGGGGAGTGGTGGTGCGCATGAGGCTGCAAGGGGCCGATCCAGACCTTGTTCTGGAGGGGACCGACGAACTGGCCGGCAAGGTGAACATCTTCCGGGGCAAGGATCCCGACAAGTGGAAGACGAACATTCGCACCTTCGGCGGGATCGTCTACCGGGACCTTTACCCGGGCATCGATCTGGCCTATCGCGGCCAGGGCGGCCGTCTGGTCCCCAAGTTGACGGTGAGCCCCTCGGGCAGGGTGGAGGACATCGCCTTTCGCTACCAGGGAGCCGACAAGATCTGGGTGGACGACGAGGGCTGCCTGCGCATCGAGACGGCTCTGGGAACCATCACCGATCCCGCCCCCTACTGTTACCAGGAGAAAGACGGGCAGAAGAGGGAAGTGAAGGGCCGATATCGGATGCTCGATGAGAACACCGTGGGCTTTGAGGTGGGCAAGCTGAAGAAAAAACTTCCCCTGATCATCTCCCTGGCAGGGAGCCAGTGAGCTACAGGAGATTGCAGAGCAATTGAGCAGAAGGATCAAGTGGATGAATCGTGTTGTAAATACCGGGATACTTGTCGTCCTGGCCTGGAGTCTCTTTATCTACGGTCTCCCATGGGCCGCTGATGCCGACCTGGTCTGGAGCACCTTTTTGGGGGGCAGCGGTGCGGACTATGGATATGATATCGCCATCGACAGCTCCGGCAGGATCTGGGTGACCGGGTTCACCGAATCGGTTGATTTTCCCGCCACCACCGGGGCTTTTGACACCACCGCCGGGGATCGAGACGCGTTCGTGGCCTCGCTCGATCCCACGGGAAGCGAACTTCTCCTGGCCACTTTTCTGGGCGGAGAAAATTGGGAGGAGGGTTTCGGCCTGGCCCTGGATGATGCCGGCAGCGCTTATGTGACCGGGTATACCCGGTCGGCGGATTTTCCGGTCACGGCTGGAGCCGTCGATTCAACCGTCGGCGGCATCACGGACGCCTTCGTGGTCAAGCTGGCCCCTGGAGGAGAGAGCTTTTGCTATGCCACCCTGCTGGGGGGCAGCGAGGATGAGCAGGGCTATGCCATTGCCGTGGACGATTCCGGCAGGGCCTCTGTTGTCGGGATAACGGACTCGGATGACTTTCCCACTACCCCCGGAGCATTTCAACAGACCTGCAACGGCCAGTTAGACGCCTTCGTGGTCCGGCTCGACCAAACGGGCACAGCCCTGGAATATGCCACCTTCCTGGGAGGCAATAATAGCGACTACGGCTGGGACATCGTCCTGAACGGCTCAGACAGTGTCTATGTGACCGGGTACACCTATTCCTCTGATTTTCCCACCACCGCCGGGGCGTTCGATACCACCTTCGGCGGCCCCACGGACGTGTTCATGGCCCGGCTCGACCTGGCCGGAGGCGATCTTCTCTACTCCACGTTTCTGGGAGGAAGCTTTTACGACGCCGCCCGCAGCATCGCCACCGATGCCGAGGGCCATATTTATGTGACCGGGTACACCAAATCCTTGGACTTTCCCACCACGCCCGGGTCCCTGGACACGACCATCAGCATCTTTGACACCGACGGCTTTGTGACCAAATTCAGCCCTGATGGCAGCGTGCTCTCCTACTCCACCTATTTGGGGGGAGATGGGGACGACAGCGGATACGGCGTCATCCTGGACGATTCCGGCCGCGCATGCGTGATCGGATTTACCGAGTCTGCGGATTTTCCCACCACCTGCGGAGCATTCGATGAAACGCTCAACGGTGAGCGGGATATTTTTGTGGCCGTGCTCAACCCATCGGGCAGCGCTCTCGACTACGCCACCTTTCTGGGCGGCAGCGAGGACGATTATGGCTGGAACCTCATCCTGGACGGCTCTGACGAGATCTGTCTGGT
>DAOVRJ010000050.1 GCA_030628225.1 Candidatus Zixiibacteriota bacterium
AGGGTAACTGGCATTCAGGTGAAGACCGATGATCTGTTTCACGCCGGGGAGGTAGCCAAATCTATTGGTAAATCCTTGGGTTATCCCTATTACACCGTCGACTGGATGCACATGCATAAGAACCTGTTCTCCTGGATGACCATGGAGAAGTGGGGAATGTTCATCATTCTCAGTCTCATAGTCATCGTGGCCACCTTCAACATCATCAGTACCCTGATCATGGTGGTCATGGAGAAAACAAAGGACATCGGCATCTTGAAATCCATGGGAGCCACCTCCGGCAGCATCATGCGTATCTTTATGTTCGAGGGTATACTGGTTGGCTTGGTGGGGACAATTTTGGGGTGTGTGGTGGGCTATCTGATCTGCTGGGCCCAGGAGACGTTCCATTTCTTTTCTCTTCCCGCAGAGATCTATTTTATCAACACCTTACCCATTGAGATGAAGGTGGTTGATTTCACCAAGGTGGCTTTGGCCGCCATGGGGCTCTGTTTTTTAGCCACCGTATATCCGGCTCGCAAAGCAGCCAAGCTGGCTCCAGTGGACGCCATTAGCTATGAGTGATCCCAGATCAAAGAGGCCACGTTTCGAACAGGCCCAGATTTTGCTGCAAGCTGGGGATGTACACAAGAGCTATCAATCGGGGGCAAGTCGTCTGGATGTCCTGAGGGGAGTCAATCTGGATATCCGTCGGGGGGAAATTCTGGTAATCATGGGAGCTTCCGGGGCGGGTAAGAGCACGCTGTTGCACATTCTGGGTGCGCTGGACCGTCCCACCCGAGGGACGGTGAGACTGGATAACACTGAAATTTTCTCCCTTTCGGATGAGAAACTGGCTCGCGTGCGCAATAGAACGGTGGGATTTATCTTTCAATTTCACCATCTATTGCCGGATTTCACCGCCGCTGAGAATGTAGCCATGCCTCTGCTGATCAATGGTCAGAGCCCCGGAGCAGCTCGGGATGCTGCTCTCCAACTGCTGCGGGAAGTGGGGTTGGGTAGGTGCATGGACCAGAAACCTGGCCAGCTTTCCGGGGGAGAGCAGCAGCGAGTGGCTGTGGCTCGAGCCCTGATCAACAGTCCTTTGATCATCCTGGCAGATGAGCCCTCGGGTAATTTGGACAGAGCCAACAGCGAGATGCTTCACGAGCTTATTTGGCAACTCAGTCGGTCAAAAGATCAGGCCTTTGTCATCGTGACACATAGTGAAGAACTGGCTGCCAGGGCTGATCGTATTCTCCGTCTATCAGAAGGACAACTGCAGCCCGAGACCTTATCGTCGAGGACATAATGCTCTGCGAAAATTGTGGTGAAAAGAAGGCCGAGTTTGATTACATTCAGATGGAGAAGAACAAGAAGACCATCTTGCACCTCTGCTTGGATTGTGCACGAAAGAAGGGTTTTAAGAATCTTCTCCCCAGCAGCAATCTTATCGTGGGAAACATCCTGGCCGGTTTTCTTAAGGAAGGCGAGGCAAAAAGCACCAGTACCATGCCCAAGCTGAAATGTTCAGGATGTGGCCTTTCGTATGGGGAATTTCGCCGGCATGGACGGTTGGGATGTAGCCGGTGCTATGACGCCTTTTTCGACAACTTAAAGGATCTGCTGCGTAGAATTCATGGGAGCAACGACCATGTGGGCAAAGCGCCTCATTCCTCCCAGGAAAGATTTTTAATTCGCCGGGAGCTCAGTCGGCTGCACCGGGAGATGAGAAGAGTGGTGGAGAGAGAGGAGTTTGAGAAGGCCGCCGTTCTGCGAGATCAGATTCGAAAGCTGGAGCAAATAGGGACCGAAAAGATCAACCCGGGAGGTAAACCGTGACCGTGGAGGAATTGGTCAAGGAACCGGCATCGTGGCTGGACGGATCCGGGCCCATGTCCAGCGTCGTGCTCAGCAGTCGCGTGCGGTTGGCCAGGAACCTGAAGGCGTATTCCTTCACCAATCGTTCCCAGGATTCGGAGTTAGCAAAGATTCTGGATCAATTCAGCCGGGTGGTCAAGGAGAGTACGTTTCTCCGCAAAGGGATGTTGGTTCATATCGGTAAGCTGAAGAAGCTGGAGCGCGATTTTTTGGTGGAACGGCATCTCATCAGCCCTGATCTGGCCAAGGGGGACAAGAACCAGGGACTCTATGTGGGCGACCGGGAGGCGGTCAGCGTCATGATCAACGAGGAGGACCATATTCGTCTTCAGGCTATGCGATCTGGTCTGCAGCTTCGAGAAGCCTGGCAGATCGTCGACCGCATCGACGACGAGCTTAGCAAACATATGGATTATGCCTTCTCGGACCAGTACGGTTATCTGACCGCTTGTCCTACCAATGTGGGCACGGGGCTGCGGGCTTCGGTGCTTATTCATCTCCCGGCCTTGGTATTGACCAAAGATATAAATGAGATCCTGCAGGGAATCGGCCAGGTTGGCCTGGCCGTGCGTGGATTCTATGGGGAGGGAACTGAGGTTTTAGGCAATCTATTCCAGATGTCCAACAGAACCACATTAGGTCGTTCCGAAGAGGACATCGTTGATGACATCGAGCAGGCCACCCGGAAGATCATCGACTATGAAGAAAATGCTCGAAAGACTCTGTTGACTGATGCCCGGCCGCAGATCGAGGACAAGATCTGGAGGGCCTTCGGCATCCTGAAAACTGCACGGGTGCTGTCATCCCAGGAGCTGATGAGTCTGATCTCGGCGGTGCGCCTGGGGGTGGGCTTAAAGATGATCCAGTCCATTTCCATAGCCTCCTTGAACCATTTAATCATGCTGCTGCAGCCTGCCCATCTGCAGAAATGGTTTAATAAGAAGATGGATGCTGGCGAGCGGGATATAAGGCGGGCGGAGTTGGTTAGGGAGAAATTGACCACTTTGAGCGGCTATGCTGAAGATGATGGCCAGCCAAGACAGGGAGGGTCCCTGAGATGAACGGTATGTATACCGATAGGGTGAAACGGGTGCTGCAGCTGGCCCGGGATGAAGCAGGCCGGATACATCACAACTATGTGGGTACAGAGCATCTGCTGCTGGGCATCCTTCGCGAGGGAAGAGGCGTGGCCGCCTCTATCTTGGTCAGCCTTAACGTGGGGTTGGATGAGATTCGTCAGTCAGTGGAGGAGGCCATCTCCACATCATCTAGCACCTTAACCATAGGCCAGATTCCATTTACATCTCGAGCAAGGCAGGCCATAGACCGGGCTTCCTATGAGGCTCGGGCTCTGAACTCAAAGCTGGTGGGTACCGAGCATCTTTTGCTGGCCTTGTTGGCCGAAACGAAGGGAGTAGCTGCCCATGTGCTGAGCACCTTCGAGATTACTTACTCCGATGTGAAAGAAGAGCTGGAGAAAATCATGTCCGGAGAGGATGAAGGCAAGGCGCGCTCCAAAACTCCGGCCTTAGACCATTTTGGACGCGATCTGACCGAGCTGGCTCGTCAAGATCAACTGGATCCTGTTATCGGGAGAGACAAGGAGGTGGAGAGGGTTTCCCAGATTCTGTCGCGCCGCAAGAAAAACAATCCCGTGTTGATCGGCGAGCCGGGAGTGGGCAAGACCGCCGTCGTTGAAGGTCTGGCCCAACGGATCGTGGAGAAGAAAGTACCCCACGTGCTGCAGGATAAGCGCGTGATAGCTATAGATTTAGCGGCTATTGTGGCCGGCACCAAGTATCGCGGGCAGTTTGAGGAACGGCTTAGGGCGGTGATTATAGAGATAAAAAAGGCTGATAACGTGATCATCTTCATCGATGAGCTGCATACGATCGTGGGCGCCGGGGGCGCAGAGGGTAGCCTGGATGCCTCTAATATTTTCAAGCCCGCCTTGGCTCGGGGCGAGCTCCAGTGCATAGGCGCCACCACCCTGGACGAGTACCGAAAGCACATCGAGAAAGACGGTGCTCTGGAGAGGCGATTTCAGACAATTCTGATAGGCCCGCCCACCAAAGAGGAGACCATCGAGATCCTCATGGGGCTTCGTAAGCGCTACGAGGAGCATCACCGAATAAAAATTACCGATGGGGCCATTCGGGCAGCAGCTAATCTCTCGGACCGCTATATCACCGATCGGTATCAGCCGGACAAAGCCCTGGATGTCATCGACGAGGCTGGATCCAGAGTACATCTGGCCAGCTGCCGGGAATCCACGGAGATGGTGGAGTTGGAGAAGAAGATCGAGAGTATCAATGAGCAGAAGAGGCACTGTATTAACCGACAGGAGTTTGAAAAAGCGGCCCGGATGAGGGATGTCTTGGCCGAGCTGGAGGAGAAGCTGAAGGAGCTTCGCCAGGAGACCTGCGTGGAACTGGACGAGGAGGACGTGGCTCAGATTGTCTCCGGGATGACCGGAATTCCGGTTTTTAAGCTTGAGGAGAAGGAATCAGCCAGGCTGTTGCGTATGGAGAATGAGCTGAAAAAGAGAATCATCGGCCAGGAAGACGCCATTTCTGCTGTTTCCAGGGCTATACGACGTTCCCGAGCGGGACTCCATGATGCCAGGCGGCCCATCGGGTCCTTTATCTTTCTGGGACCCACCGGGGTGGGAAAGACGGAACTGGCCAGGGTGTTGGCCGATTTCCTATTTGAGGACCGGGAAGCTCTGATACGGCTGGATATGTCGGAGTATATGGAGAAGTTCAACGTCTCCAGGTTGGTTGGGGCACCCCCGGGCTATGTGGGATACCAGGAGGGGGGGCAACTGACGGAAAAAGTTCGCCGTAACCCCTATTCCGTTGTCCTGTTCGACGAAATCGAGAAGGCTCACCCAGATGTCTTCAACATTCTCCTGCAAATCCTGGATGAGGGTCAGCTGACGGACAGCTTTGGACGGAAAGTAGATTTTCGGAACACCGTGGTGATCATGACCTCTAACATCGGGACTCGAGAGGTGGGCAAGGGGAAAGGGTTGGGTTTCCAGAAAGGTGGCCTGGCGACTGGCTTCGACCAGATCAAAGCACGAATTAACGATGCCTTGAAAAAAACATTTAACCCCGAATTTCTCAATCGGATAGACGAGAGCATTATCTTTCATCCGTTGGGTAAAAAGGAGATATTGAAGATCATCGACATCCTCTTGGTCGATATTGGGGAACGGGTGGCGGAGAAGGGAATGTCCGTTACGCTGACACGGGAGGCCAAAGAGTTCTTGGTCGAGAAGGGTTTTGACCCTATTTTTGGTGCCAGACCTTTGAGAAGAGCTCTCCAGGTCTATTTCGAGGATCCCTTGTCAGACGATATACTCCGCGGCAAGTTCAAAGAGGGTAGCAGTATTAAGGTCGGTCGCCGAGGAGATAAGTTGACCTTTAGCCGTCTGGGTTAAAGTTCGGATCATCTATCTGAGGGGGGGAGCGGGACATGCTCCCCCTTTGTGTTGAGGGAACAGGGAATGAAAGTACGTCTTTGGGTTCTCGTTTGCGTCCTCATAGCCGCTGTTCTGGGTTTGTCTCTGTATGTAGGCTGGAGATGGATGGGGGTTGGTCAGAGGATGGAAAGCCTCTTTCTGTCGCGGATCACCGCTCTGTCGGGAGCCCGGGTTCAGGTGAGAGATTTTCATCTGGGTCTTGGTTATGTGCGGTTCGGGGAGATGATCATGGTAGATGAGGAAAGGGGTCTTTCCCTGACCATTGAGCAGGCGCGCCTTGGTTTTTCCTCGCTCGATTACATTACCAGCGGATTTCGATTCAGAGCTGGCTTCAAGGAGATGCTCATCAGCCATCCGCAGCTGAGGGTGGATCTGGACCGGTTTCTCTTGGCCCGGAGGAGTGGTTCTGCCGCGTCTCTCCCTCTTAACGTTAACTTGCCAGAGCGCATTACCATAGTCAAAGGTTCTGTCGTTCTGGTGAAAGTCGGTGACCATCGCCGCAGCGAGATCACCGAGTTCGATGGCTGGCTGGAGATGACCGGGGGCCAGAGGAGCAGTTTCCGGCTGACCGGTTGCTGGGGAGGACAGGGGACTAAGAACCTGCTGGTCTCCGGGACTTTGGATTCCCAATTGGAGATTTTATCCCTGCAGGCTGAGCTCAAAGAGGCCAACCTGGCCCAGGTGCTGGGTCCGGTTCTTCCAACCCGGTACACCATTGATGGGGGTCTATTACGGTTCTCTATGATCGTTGACAGAGGTCCTCAAGCCCGGGAGTCAAAAGTGCTGGGCAGCTTAGAGCTGGAAGCCAGCAGTTTGGTTGATGAGGGGCTGGATATTCGTTTGGAAGATCTGTGGGCCCGGGCACGCCTGGATGGGATGGACCTGGCAGTGGAGGGAATCGAGGCCAGAACAGGTGGAGGAAAGGTGCAGGTCCATGGCCGGATTATCAATCTGCCCCGGCCGACCTTCCACCTGAGCATGGAGGCCAGTGGTCTGAAGACGGAACAGATGCTGTTGAAGATCCTCGGGGAGGACCACGAATACATGCCCTATGGGTCCGTGGACCTGAGAGGAGAATTAGAGGGTTCCGGGAAAAACCTGGTTTTTCAGGGCAGGCTTAGCGCAAGGCAGTTAGCGGTTTCTGGCCACCGTCTGGACGACCTCAGGGCCAGCATGAAGGTCCAGGGTTCCCAGATTCAGGTGAGCGGGTTGAGGGTCAGGCTGCCCTGGGCTGTGCTTGGTTGCCAGGGTAAGTTGGATATAGCCCAGTCTCCAGCTGCTCTGGAGGCAGAGTGGCGCTTGGAGGAGGTGGATTTAGCAGAGGCTTGCCAGCATCTAGATCTTATTGCTCTGAAGGGAGAGGGGGTGTTGGCGGGAAGGCTTAGCGGTCCGGTTGGATCGCCTTACCTGAGAGGAGGGTTGCGTCTATCCCGGCTGAAGATGCAGTGGCTGCCTGTGGAGAAGCTCAACGGTCAGTTTTTTTGGGATGGGAGCCGACTGAGCTATCGGCTGGGGTCGCCGGATGGGCAAGTGGTCTTGGAAGGAGGGGGGACGGGCATTTCCAGGAATTCGTCTCATCAGGCGATCCTAAGGGTTTGGAACATACCCCTGAGGGAGATGCTCGGCGGACAAAGGATTGGGGTAAGGGAGGCAAGATTCTCTGGTCGCTGGATATTCTCTGGCTCGGCAGATCAAGCTAAGATGTTTGGGGAATTGGAATTGGAGAGAGACACTGGTGCGAAGGGATGTTTCCATAGCTGGGCCGAGCTCTCCCGTCAGCAGGAGGATCGGTGGTGTTTGCAGGTGAAGACGATCTCGCCGGACTGGGAGGTTCGCGGGATTCCCATGGCGCTGAAAATCAATTTTTCCCTGGATGGCCAGCGGTTACAATTAAGAGAATTGAACTTCAACGATCAACTGAAGATGTTTGGGGTGATGGAGAGGGATGATCGGCGGAGATTGAGCGGCCAGTTGACCTTTTCCCGGGTGGATGCCCGATGGCTCTGCGGGCTTCTTTCCACAACCGTGGCGACGAATCAGCTGGAAGGTCTCATCTCCGGTCGGGTGCAGCTGGCCGGTACCACGCGGAGCCCGGAAGCATGGGGCCATATTGAGGGAATCCACGGTCGCCTGGCCCGATTAGACGACATGTCTTTGCAGGTTCCACTGAGACTGAAGCAGGGCACTTTATATCTGGGATCATCTCTGCTGAGTCGTCAGGATAAGCGACTGATGGTTCTGAATGGGAAGATTGATGCTGGGGGAGCATTTTCCATCCAGACGTGGGGAGAGCAGATCGAGGCGAAGACCTTGGCCCGGTTGTTCAAGCGGATATCCCCGGAGATGGAGGGACTGTTGAGTTATCAGTGTCGCCTTGAGGGCTCAACTCTTTCTCCCGTTATCGAGGGGCAGTTGCATTGGGTTCAGGGACAGCTGAGGATGATGAAATTTGACGATTTTTGGGTCTGTTTCAGGGGCCAGAAAAACCAACTTAAATTAGAGCAACTTTCCATGGTTAAAAAGGGTCAGCGCCAAATTTCCATCACCGGTTCCGTTCCGTATGCCTTTTTGGGTTTTAACAGAAAGCCCGGTCAGGAAGAGGAATTGGATCTGTCTGTTCGGGTGGAGGGCGATGTGCTCTCATTG
This sequence comes from Candidatus Zixiibacteriota bacterium, assembly GCA_030628225.1. GTDB lineage: Bacteria > SM23-81 > SM23-81 > SM23-81 > SM23-81 > DAOVRJ01. Next base: position 7,994 of record DAOVRJ010000050.1, read on the forward strand.
TTGCCCTCTTTTACCTCTCAGGTTAAGAAGGCCAGCGGGTATGGAGAGGCCAGTTTCCGGTTGGGGGGAGGTCCCGGTTCTCTGGTTCTGGGCAGCGGTCGGTTGCGATTGCGGAGGGGATGGATAGAGCCGATGATTCTGGTCAAGAGGCTGGAGAATCTCAATGGGTGGGTGGAGATCGACGAGGAAGACCATTTTGCCCGGATAAAAGAGCTGACCGGTGCTATAGAAGGTAATTCTTTAGAGGTGGTCAATTTCCGAAAATTGAGCCGGGGTCGCCGCAGGTTGGAATCTCTCCGAATTCCTGGTTTGGGGTTGGATCTGGGCATATTGGGTATCAGAACAGGGCCGGAAGGTATTGAGGTGAACCTTCCCGGGCTGATGGCCAGAGGGGAAACAGGGAAAATTCGGATAACCGGCACCAATCTTCAGAAGCCCCTGATTCTCGCCGGACCTTTGGAGTCGCCGGAGATTCTGGGGTGCTTGGGACTGAATCACACAGATTTCACCTACCCCCCTATTTCAAATCAGGAGGGAGAGTTGTTGGGTTTTCTGGCGCGGATCCGTTGGGATTTGACGGTGATGGCCCTGAAGGATGTGTGGTTTGAGAACGATGTTGCCGCCCTGAGAGTGAAAGACACCCAATCTAAGCTGCGTTTCGTCGGTTCTGCGGAAGATGGAACGCTGAGGGTGATGGGCCACGCAGAGGCGGACCGGGGGGAAGTCACATACCTGGATAGACAGTTCCAGGTGGTGAAATTGGATCTGAAGTTCGAGGGGCACGAAAAAACCACCCTGAGGGGTTATGATAACCGCCCCATCGTCTCCGGGAAATTCGAGACAACTGTTTATGCTGAATCCACTGGAGTGGCCACAGATATTTACATCACCATCTACGCCATCGATCCGGAAACGGGGGAGAGGACACTGCAGGGGAAGTGGGGGGACTTCAAGCTGGAGCTTTCATCCAGTGATCCCAGCGATGACACTCAGGAGAAGATCCTGGATAAGCTGGGATATACCGGTGACTATGCTGAGAAAGTTTTGCAATTGCTGCAGTTGACCCTGGGTCCCAAACTGGAAGATTACTTTATTCGTCCGGTGTTTGAACCTGTGGAGAGGACCATCAAAAGAACATTGGGCATCGATGTCATCCGGCTTCGAGCTGGTCTAACTCGAAATCTCCTGGTTCAGGATGAACGACCTCAAGGAGACTATGAGTCTTTGTCCCGGCGATTGTTTTTGCCGCACAGCAGCCTGCTTATCGGAAAGTATCTTACTGACAGTTGTTTTCTAAGTTACATGTGTCAGTTTCGAACCAGAACAGACGAGTTTATGGATGACCGCCTGGGCATTATGCACCGCTTAGGCCTGGAGTTTTATCTTAAGGGCAGCACTATCTTAGATCTGGAATATGACTACGAGCGTGACCTCACCGAGGGCGACAAAAAGGTGTGGATTTCCAGCAGTAAGAAGATCCAGGTTACCCACAGTTTCTCCTTTTAAATTGGGTCGAAAAAATTTTAAACATGCATAAATTTTTTCTTGCAAATTCAAAGAGGATGTATTACAATAGGTGAACTATCATAAGGCTATAAGGCTTTTCTGACAATAATTATGGAGGTTGCTATGGCACACAAGAAGGGTGTGGGAAGCTCCCGTAACGGAAGGGATAGTGCTGGACAGAGATTGGGCGTCAAGCGCTTTGCAGGTCAGAGGGTTACGGCGGGGAGTATTCTTGTTCGACAGAGGGGAACTAAGATCCATCCCGGCAACAACGTGGGATTGGGGAGCGATGACACCTTGTTCGCCAAGATAGATGGTGTGGTCACCTTTGAACCCAAGGGGCGCCGTCTAAAGCAAGTAAGCGTTTATGTTGTTGCCCCACCCAGTGGCGGGTCGTAAAGGCCCGCTTTTTGAAGTTTGATTTTTTTGTAGCATGATTGAGAATTTTTTCACGAGCTGCTCAGCAGTGGAGGGTGCACTCGAGGGAGATTTGTTTTGGCGAAGGTGGGGGTGTTGCTCAGTGGGTTGGGCCATAGCGATGGCTCCGATATTCAAGAGACGGTATTGGTCGTACATTATCTCTCCCAGGCAGGCGCTGAGGTGGTCTTCCTGGCTCCGGATGAAATCCAGCAGGAGGTGATAGATCACCACACCGGAAAATTGACAGATGAACGGCGGAATATTTTGGTGGAGTCGGCCAGGATAGCGGGACCGAAGATCAAGGTGGTGGATCAGGTTAACCCCAGCGAGTTGGATGCGTTGATTATCCCGGGTGGTCTGGGGGTGGTTAAAAACCTGTGCGATTTCTTGTCTGCGGGAGAGAACTGCCGGGTTAATGAGCAGGTTCGTCATTTGGTGGGCAGTATGGTTCGGGGGAAGAGGCCGGTAGGAGTTCTTTCCATGGCCGCTGTGTTGCTGGCCAGGGTTTTGAAGAGCAGGAAGGGGATCACTCCCACTTTAACGGTCGGAAGTGATGCCGGGATGGCCGGTAAGATCCAGGCAATGGGAGCTATTCACGTATCGACCAAGATGGACGAAGCCCTCATCGACGATCAGAACCGGCTGATCAGCACGCCAGCCTCTTTGTCGGGAACAGGAATTGGCCAGATGGCTCAGGGAATTAAAAACCTGGTCAGGGGGACTCTGGAGTTCGTTCACAAGGGAGTCAATCATGCGGGAAGTTAAGGCTGATCAGATCACCGAAGTGGTCAAAGGTCTCTGCATGGAAGCCAATTATTCGCTGGGCGACGATGTTTTTCAGGTTCTGGAAAAGGCTGTTGAAATTGAGGAATCTAGTACCGGGAAGGAAATCCTGGAGATGATTGTAAAGAACGCCTATATTGCCAAGAAAGAACAGGTGGCTATTTGCCAGGATACCGGGTTCGCCGTCTTTTTTGTGGGGTTGGGGCAGGAGGTCCACATCGTGGGCGGGAACTTTGAGGAAGCCATCAACGAGGGCGTTCGCCGCGGATACGCAGATGGCTATTTGCGCAAATCCATCGTCGCCGATCCCGTTCTGGATCGTAAAAACACCGGGGATAACACGCCGGCAGTGATCCATACTCAAGTTATACCGGGCGATAAAATTCGAATCATCTTCGCTCCCAAGGGGGGAGGCAGCGAGAACATGAGCGAGGTGAAGATGATGAAAGCCGCCGATGGTATCGATGGCATCAAGGATTTTGTTGTGGATAAAGTGAAACGTTCTGGAGGCAACCCCTGCCCGCCGGTTATCGTGGGTGTGGGCATCGGAGGAACGTTTGAAAAGTGCGCTTTGTTGGCCAAGAAAGCCCTGCTTCGTCCTTTGGGACAGCGCCATCCTGACCCTCGTTTTGCAGCGGTAGAGATGGATATCTTGGAGCGGGCCAACGATTTAGGCATCGGACCCATGGGGTTGGGTGGCAGAGTGTCGGTCTTGGACGTGCACATAGAAATTTTCCCATGCCATATCGCCAGTATGCCGGTCGCCGTGAACATGCAGTGCCACGCCTCACGGCATAAAGAGGCAGTGATCTGAGCTTGCCTGAGTGCTTTCAGAACTATGCAAGGGTCTGTTTCCAACTCTTTCTTTTGACAGAGGGGGAAAATTGTGGCGGAAGCTATCAAGCTCGTCACGCCGCTCTCAGATGAAGATGTAGACAAGCTGAGGATCGGAGACAAGGTGCTCCTCAGCGGCGTCATCTATACCGGAAGAGATGCGGCTCATAAACGTCTTGTGGAACTGCTGGACCAAGGTAAAGATCTGCCCATAGACATTCAGGGTCAGATCATCTACTACGTGGGACCGGCTCCGGCGAAGCCGGGAAGGCCTATCGGATCGGCCGGGCCCACCACCAGCTATCGCATGGATCCATATGCTCCCAGACTCATCGCCAGGGGCCTCAAGGGAATGATCGGCAAGGGACCACGGGGGGAGATGGTAGTGGAGGCGATGAAGCGGAGCAAATCGGTTTATTTCGCCGCAGTGGGCGGTGCGGCGGCCCTGATAGCCAGGTCCATTAAAAAAGCCGAGGTGGTAGCATACGAGGACTTGGGACCAGAGGCCATCCGCCGTCTGGAGGTGGAAGATTTCCCGGTCATCGTTGCCCATGATGCCCATGGCGTCGGTCTCTATAAGCGTTGTACACA